>JBLNFC010000360.1:0-4718 GCA_050263355.1 Acidobacteriota bacterium | reverse complement strand
CTTGCGAGAAAAAGCCATTGTTGTTGTCGGCGCCGTCAACGAGATAACTGGACTGATATCCGCGGACGCCTCCGAACGCCAAATCTCCATTTGAGGACGAAGTCAATCCGCGCGGATCTTGCGTCACGCCGGGCGCCAACAAGGCTAGATCTGTGAAGCGGCGCCCGTTCAGGGGTAGACTCTCGATTGCCTTTTCCTCGATTACGGCGGAGACGGCGCTGGGCTGCGTCTCAATCAACGGCGGTGCACCGGAAACCGTGATGCTTTCTTTCGCGCCGGCGATTGGCAATTGGAAGTTCAGGACGCTGGTTCCTCCTACTTCGACGTGAAGCAGCGGACTCAGCTGCGGCGACATACCGGAAAATTCTGCGCGCGCGGTATAGTCTCCGGGAGGTAGTAGCTGGAAGACATATTCACCTTCTTGGTTGCTGGTCGCCGAATACTGCAAACCTGTACTCGCATTGACAAGCGCGACGATTGCTCCGTCAATACGTGCACTCGCAGTATCTGAGACGTTTCCTCGAACTGCACCGGTGGATGCGTCCTGAGCATCCCCGCAGACTGCCCCAAATATCATGATGAGAGCAAACAGGATCACCAGACTGAAGAGACGGAAAACCGGGTACAGGCAATACGAACGGACCTGCGACATAGGCCAGCCCCTGCGCGAAGATTTGTGGCGCCACAGCAGGAACTAGCCAAACGAGAATCGCGGGAGAAGTTCTATATATCATCAGTTCAAGGCACGAATCTGTGTCGAACAAACGATAAGCCAGCAGTTTTCCCGTCCTGGGAAGACGGCCTTTAATCACATAAGGCGACGTGCGGTGCGGCAGAAAGTGCGTATGGTGTACGTCCGGAACACTCCCCGGCCTGTGCGTCGTTTGCAAAAAGCTCGACCAGGTCTAACCCTTGAGCCTCAAGACCGGCTTTAACAATCGTTCAGGGTGAATGATGGCGGACTTCAGGAGGAGCGCCGAGGTCCATGAAACGGGAATCACGCGCTTCCTGGTGCACGGAACTGAGGGCCACCATGACCTCGCGTATGTAATAGATTGTTCCCGCGAACAACGAGATCAGAGCCACAACAAAGACTGCGGCAGCGGCGAATGCAGCACCCCTCCAATACACCCCAAATCCGAGCAGCAGGCATGCGGCAATACTACCGGCTAGGGAGATCAGTACCAGCACGAAGCAACGACGAATCATTTCGGCACGGTTTTCGATCGAGTTAATCTGCTCGGTGTACGCTTCAGCTTCCTGCAGTCGGTCGTTTCTGGCGGCATCGTGTTTCGCGTGCACATACTGCCGCAGGCGGCTCACTGTTCCCATCAATCGGACGTTAATAGACAGGACTAATAGGGCCGTGGCGGAAACGAAGAGTGCAGGGGCAAGAAACGCCTGAAAAAGGCGAATGATATCGGACATGAACACCTTCCAATAAGACCGATCTTAAGTTAAGCACGCGGCACGCAAGTGTGAGCATCGCTGGTTGCGGAACTGGCGCGGAGTAACTTCGATGAGTCCCTTTTTGGTTCGCGTCGCTCCAATGGGTGAAAGAACCGCTAGCTGAATCGGGTAGTCTTCCAGAGCGCAGTCCCTGCAATGAACAACGCAAGCAGAAGGGCAGCGCACAACACAATTGCTGCTGTCCGATTGAAATCCAGCTCGGGTATGCGGGCTACTGAGGCTAGAACAACAAACGTGGCTGTAGCGATGGAGATGAGCGTCCAATCCAGCCACCTACGTTTAACGGGACCTTCCGCGGCGTTTATTTCTCTGCCACTCAGGCCGGCTTCCACATAGTGCCTATCAATGCCATAGCGCTCGCCCTCTCGTGCGGCGGCTTCCTGCCAACGGGCATGCTCGCGGCGGGAGACGGAGCAAGATGCGATCAGAGCGGCGCCTCCTGCCATGATCAGCGATCCCACGATGACCTCTGCGTATACAGACACATCCCGGCCGCGCAACTCGCCGAAGACGAGAATGCCCCAGGCGAGCCCCACAATTGATTCGTATTTGACAGAGGGATCCCGCGGCTGATGCCAACATATTTGGCGGCGTATTGCTGAAAAATGTCGCCGATCACCCATACAAAACCGCCCAGCATCAGCCAGAACAAAAGGTCCTTCGCGCCAGCGATCTCGTGCCATAGAGGCAGCGCTCCGCCGCTGTAAACAAGCGCGAGCAGAGACATCATCGCCAGCTCGCCAATGGTGAAGAAAGCGACGAAGGATAGCGGGTTCATGCCTGTTAGATAGGCCTTGCGGTAGGGGATGTACATCGTGCCCCACAACACACCGGCGGCGAGAGCCGCGGCGATTCCGTGCACCCAGTCCGTCCCGGATGTCTGCGCCGCCGACGCACGTGCCAGCAGCAGCGCACCCCCGAACATCAGCACGGCGCCGATAAGGATTCCGACCCAGCTGCGTCGTCCTGCATCACGCAGTTCATTGAACAAGACGAATCCCCAGAGGATGCCTATGAGGCTGTTGGCATTCCAGAGTGGAAAGGCAATGCTGAGGCCGACATCGCGGATGGCAAAGATCGTCATCGTGTTTGCCACCGCCCACAAGCATCCGGCGAGCACACCCCAGACGACAAGGTGGGGTGCATTTCGCACATCGGTTCGCATCTGCTGCGTACCCCGAAGCAACGCCGGCACACTCCAGCGCGCGAGAAATACGCCTATTACCATCAACAACGAGACGATTACGGGAGAGATTCCGATCTTCACGAGCTTGGTCGGTGCCTCGGCTGCTCCGAGCCACGCTCCCGCACTGAAACCGGAAAGGATTCCCATCAGCTGCAGTGCACGCAATCGCGAGGCCTGGGCAGCCGGTTCAACCAGAACTTGTCTGCTGGAGGTCAGCTGATCCAACGCAGCACCACCAGTCCGGCAGCCAGTACCGCGACAGGGATCCAGAATTGAACGTCGGTCAGGATCGCGTTCCACGACGTCGAAGTGGGTCGAAACTTGTCATCACGCATGATGGCTTGCCTTGGAAAGTCACTATGGTTTGGGTTGAGGCTCAGTTGGCGGCTTCGCCACTTGCTTTTCAGGCCGAACGTCATACTCTGGATGAGGTACACCCATCAACCAGCGGTCGAACCAGTTCACAATGTGCTCGAGCCGTTCGATTCGATGCCACGGTTCGCCCGATCGCGAGAGTTCATGACTTTCTCGCGGAAACATCACCATGGCCGTAGGCCGCTTCAGAAATTTGAGTGCCCGGAACAGTTGTTCACCGCCCGAGTCGGGTGGCGTCCGGTAATCGGACTCGCCAAGCACGAACATCACCGGCGTGTGGATGTTCTCGACGAACGTGATCGCGGAACGGTTAACGTAATCCTGCGAGTCTTGGAAGGGCGGAGCTTTGAACCAGTTCGCCTGGAAAAGTGTGAAGTCGGCCGTGTACCACCAGGAGGCCCAGTCGGAAATGTCTCGCTGGGAAACTGCCGCCGCAAAGCGATCCGAATGAGTGATGGTCCAGTTGGTGAGAACGCCACCGCCGCTGCCTCCGGTCACGCCCAGTTTCTTGGAATCGATGTAGCCACGCTTCAGCAGTTCGTCTACGCCGATCATCAGGTCGCGATAGTCATCTCCGGGATAGTGATACTGAATTACATTTCCGAAGTCCTGCCCGTAGCTGGTTGAACCGCGCGGGTTCACATAAAGTACAACGTACCCTTTCGCCGCCATCCACTGAAACTCGTGATCAAAGACCCACCCGTACGCGGCATGAGGGCCACCGTGAATATTCAAAATCAAGGGATACTTTCTTCCCGGGTCAAAGTCGGGTGGCTTCTGGATCCAGCCTTGGATGCGTTTTCCGTCGAAGCTTGTGTAATTGAATTCTTCGGGATCAGTCACATTCAGTTGGGCCCAGAGCGCATGGTTCATATCGGTAATTCTCTGTTGCGTACGATCGGACCCAACCGTGAACAGGTCACCGATCATGACCGGGGTGGAGACAAGCGCCACGATAGTCCTGGCATCCGAGGTAACAGAAAAATCAAGCACAGCCTGATTGCCCGCGGTTAATTCCGAGACCGTGCCGGACTGCGCATCAACGCGAACCAGAGGCGTGCGGCCTTGTTTGGCAACAACGTCAAACAGAGATCGGCTGTCGGGAGACCAATGCAACGTTGTTCCGTTACCTCCGCGCGGCGCTGCGTTGTCCCCGAAAACTGAGTCGCCCATATCGAAGTCGTAGTCCACAGTTAAATTTCGCGGCTGCGAATCAGGAGCAGCATCGATCACCCACAAATCAGGTTCTGAGTAGGAGCGAACCGGCTGTGTGATTGATCCATGGAAGGCAAAGCGTCGACCATCGGGACTGAGCGCCAGATCGCTGATCCCCATGCGGACGCTCGCCAGTTTCTGCAGTTCACCACCTGCTGATGGCACGGAGTAGATATCGGTCGTAGGTAGCTGATAGTACGGCTCATCAATACGAGTGGTGGTGAAGTAGATCTTTGAACCATCGTGAGCCCAAAGAGGCTCACGTTCGTCGAAGTTGCCGGTCGTCAACTGTAGTGGTTTGTTGGTTTGATCGGAGATCGTGGGCACATTGACAACCCAGACGTGAGTGTGCCGCTTGGGGTCTAGATATCCCTCATCGTTGCTGCGGTAAACAGCACGGGTAATGACGTGCACATCGGATTCGTGCTCACTCTCAGGCTCAGGCACTGGTTGGTCATCCGGCTTGCTCTTG
>JBLNFC010000359.1:0-5946 GCA_050263355.1 Acidobacteriota bacterium | reverse complement strand
AAGGATTCAGAAAAGCAAGAATTCGATCCCGCCTGTAGCTGACGTGAAAGATGAGCACGTACAACACGGGAATCGCCGCGAGGAACGCGTAGCCGAAATAGCGCATGCGCATGCCGGCCACGAACAGGATGCAAATCGTAATGCTCGCACAAGCAATCGCGGTACCCAAGTCCGGCTGAAAAACAATCAGGCCCAGGAATACCAATGTCGGAAGGACAGCCGGTAACAGGGTATTGCGCCAGTCGTCCATGGTTCTCGTTCGGCTTTCGAGGAAGTAGGCGAGAAAGAGGATCAGCGCTGGCTTGGCTAACTCCGAGGGCTGGAACGAGAACCCGCCCCAGTGAATCCAGCGATGAGTGTTATGCGCACGGTCCAGGAAGAACACCGAAATCAGCATCAACGTCGTGCTTCCAAGTAAGCAGAAGACAACTGCCGGGTGCTTCAGCCGGCGATAGTCGACCTTCATTCCAACCAGCATGAAGGCGATGCCAGCAAATGCCCAGACCGCCTGTTTCAGCAGGAAGCTGTAGGGCGATCCGTACTTCTCCTTCGCGATAACCGCCGAAGAACTGAAAACCATGACCAGCCCTACGAATACCAGCAGCAGGGTAACTGTGAACATCCAACGATCGACACTAACGCGCTTGGCCATCAACGAACTATTTCATCATGGAGACCTGACGCTGCGCATGAATTTAGAAGGAGGAATTTGGAATCGGGGTGAACAACTTGATTCCTTGCCAGTCTCGCATCTCGAGCTGCGTAGATTTGCTGATCGCAGCGGAATTCACGGAAGCTTGCTTACTCTGATCTTTTCACGTCTCTACGTTCGCCTGAGACGCAATTCCCAGCACGAGATCTTTGAAAGTGCGTCCGCGATGCTCGTAGTTGTTGAACTGGTCGAAGCTGGCACAGGCAGGAGCAAGTAGCACTACATCGCCAGGACTAGCCGACGCAGCGGCTCGTTTCACAGCGGCATCGAGAGTCTCGGCATGTACGATCTCCGCTGCCCCGGAGATCTGGGATGCAATCTTGCTGGCGGCCGCCCCGATCGTATACACCCTCTTCACTCGTTCGCGGATCAAATCGTTCAGCACAGCGTAATCACTTCCCTTATCTTTGCCGCCCAGAATGAGGTGAATATTAGCCGGGAATGATTCCAGAGCCTTTATGGTGGCGTCCACATTCGTGGCTTTCGAGTCATTGAAATACTGTACGTCACGGATGGTGGCCACATACTCAAGGCGGTGCTCAACCGCTTTGAAGTCGTGAACCGCCTGTCGAACTCTGTCCGGAGCACAGCCCATCAGCATCCCCACGCAAATCCCGGCGAGAACATTCTCGAGATTATGCGCACCCTTCAGAGGAATTTCAGACACTAACATGACCGCGTTCCGTGCGCCCTCATTGCGGAACAGCACTCGGCCGGCCTCGACGTAAGCCCCCGTCTCAACTTCTTTCTTTCTAGTGAACCAGCAGACCTGTGCTTTTGTTCTCCTGGCCATTTCGACGCAAGTAGGATCGTCGGCGTTCAGCACGGCAAAGTCAGAGTCCGTCTGATCCTCAAATATCCGAGCCTTGGCATCTGCGTACGCCTTGAAGGTGCGATGGCGGTCAAGGTGATCGGGCGTAACATTCAACACCGCAGCCACTTTTGGACGAAACGTCTGAACCGTCTCCAGTTGGAAACTCGATACTTCCAACACGACTACAGTCTCCGCTGTTGCACGTTCGATTAGCGAAACCGCAGGAGTGCCGATGTTCCCTCCTACCGCGATCGGAAAGCCACCAGCCGCCATGATTTCTCCCGTCAACGTGGTAGTCGTGGTTTTCCCATTCGACCCGGTTATCGCAACGATAGGTCCTGGCAGAAATCGAGCAGCAAGTTCGATCTCTCCAATCACCGTCTCGCCCAAGGCTCGAGCCTGTACTAAAGGTGGGGCATCGACTGGAACTCCCGGACTCACCACGATGAGGTCCTGACCTCGAAACGTGCGATCGCCATGCCCACCTGTTTCGACGGCAATGCCGTGATCAAGCAGGACAGGGATCTCGTGGCGCAGCTGATCTTCCGTTTTGCTGTCCGATACCGTGACACGTGCGCCCCGCGCACTCAGAAATAGCGCTGACGCCACTCCCGACTTGCCCAAGCCCACTACCAACACTCGTTTATTCTGAAGTTCCACGGCTCACTATTTCTATCACGCCGTGGCGGGTGAAGTGGGGGTCCGTTCGGTAGACGAAAAGTCGTTAGCTCAAAAAACAGTCCCCCGGAGCGGATGACGGAGCCTTCACTCACGCGGAGGGTTGCTCGGGCTTTGTCGGGGGAGGGCTAAAAAGGGGCAAACACCCACGGCCAATCTGCAAGGAGAGAAGGATCGCTTGCTATAAGTAAAGCGCCAAAATGCGCTTCACGACATCCGGCAGTCCGCTGCTATCTCAGTTTCAGCGTCGTCAGTGCGAACAGGGCAAATACAAGGGATGCGATCCAAAAACGCACAATGATCTTGGACTCCGACCAGCCAAGCAGCTCGAAGTGATGATGTAAGGGCGCCATTTTGAAAATACGCCTCTTACGAAGCTTGTAGGAAGCTACCTGCAAGATGACCGAGAGCGCCTCAACGACAAAAATTCCACCAATGAAGGGCAACAATAGTTCTTGCTTGATGATAACCGCCACCGTGCCAATCGCTCCCCCCAACGCCAACGATCCCACATCGCCCATGAAGACTTCGGCTGGATGCGCGTTGTACCAGAGAAAGCCAATCGCCGACCCGACCATGGCTCCGCAAAAAATGGTCAACTCTCCAACCTGCGGCATGCGCTGTAGTTCCAGATACCCGGCGAACACCGCGTGTCCACTAACGTAAGTGAGTACGGACAGCGCCCCAGCCGCGATTACGGTGCACCCAATCGCCAGTCCGTCGAGTCCATCGGTCAAATTCACCGCATTGCTCGCACCTACGATCACGAGCACCACGAAAACAGTAAAGGGAATGAACGCGATGACCCAGAGGTGTGGTATCACCAGCAGCCGCCCAATAACCAGATCAGGACGGTAATGCTTGAGAAAAGGCACGATAAGCCGCGTGGAATACATTCCCCGCGCTTGCATCGAGATCAGGGCAATTGCGATGAGGATGCTGGTCAAGATCTGCAACAAAAGCTTGTTGCGGCCAGTCAGCCCCAGGTTGCGTCTGTGAACCGTTTTTAGATAGTCATCTGTGAAACCAATCGCTGCGAAAGCTGACGTCGAAAGAACTGCGATCCAGACAAACAGATTACTCAAGTCGGCCCAGAGTAACGTGGGCACCACGACAGCGATCGCGATGAGCAAGCCCCCCATGGTGGGGGTGCCGGCTTTTTTTTGATGAGCCTTAGGGCCCTCTTCGCGGATGTATTGTCCAATCTGAAACTCGCGCAGACGATTGATAACCAAGGGGCCGACAATCAGTCCTGTGAAAAGCGCGGTAAGGCTGGCGAACGCGGTGCGAAAAGTAAGATAGCGGAAAATGCGAAAGGGCGGAAAGTAGTGGAACAGCTTAAGATACAGTAGCCAATAGAGCAATTCGCCTCCGTGCGGCTAGAACGGTCCGCGCTACCCGCCCGCCGCGTCCGCCCGATGTTGCTTCCAACTCTCCAGTGCGCGCTCCAACTTGACGCCACGCGACGCCTTGAGCAGGATCACATCGCCCTCACGCGTTTGCTGCGCCAGCCATTGTCCGGCTTCTTCGGGTGTGTCCACATAGTCTGCCGCCATTCCTGCCCGCCGCGCAGCTTCTACCATGGGTTTCGCTAACCCGCGAACACCAAGCAGGAAGTCAAGCTTCTTGCCTGCCATGTATTCCCCGCATTCACGATGCAACTGCTCGCCAGTCGGCCCGAGCTCAAGCATTTCTCCGGCGACCGCGATGTGACGTCTGCCTGGCATGAGCGAGAGCGTTTCTACGGCCGCCGCCAGCGCCTTAGGACTGGAATTGTAGCAATCGTTGATGACGCTAATGTTGCCGAACTGGAGAACCTGCCCTCGCTTGTCGCCTGCTTCAAGATATGGGAGAGCTCGGGCGATCTCAGGGAGCGAAACACCCCGCTTGATCGCGACTGCGGAAGCCGCAAGCACGTTATAGACATTGTGACGCCCGAGCAAGGGACTAACCATTGGGGACCGCGAACCCTCAACTATCAAGTCAAAACGAACTCCACTGGGGCCCACCAGTTCGATATTTTCTGCGCGAACATCGGCTGTCGCCACGTCTATTCCAAAGAAAACTACCTGACCATTGAAATCTCGCCCAAATTGCGCAACGTACTCATCGTCCGCATTCAGAAACGCTGTTCCGCCAGCAGGAAGTGACGCAATCAGTTCGTATTTAGCGCTCGCAATCCCCGCAATCGAGTCGAAGTTTTCCAGATGCACCGGGGCAATCGACGTCACAACGCCATCGTCCGGGTGAGCGATCCTGGCCAGTGTGGCAATCTCGCCGGAATGCGACATCCCCATTTCGATTATCGCGATCTCGTGTTCCGGCTCGAGCTTGAGGAGTCCGAGTGGCAGACCGAAGTGATTGTTGAAATTCCCTTTGGAAGAGTGGACGAGATACCTGGTTGCGAGCAGGTGCGCGATGGCATCTTTCGTAGTAGTTTTTCCGACTGAACCAGTAATTGCTATCGCCGGCTTTCCCCAGACCCGCCGTACGGCACTGGCCAGCCGCTGCAATGCGACCAGCGTATCGTCCACCGCAAGCAGCTTCGCCTGAACTGAATAGCGAGCAAGCTGGTCTTTGCGAATAACAGCGGCTATAGCACCGCTGTGCAGAGCTTTCTCTACATAGTCGTGCCCTTCAAGCCGTTCGCCTTTCACAGCGAAGAAGAGTTCTCCCGGCCGGATGGTCCTTGAATCAATCGAGTATGCCTGCGCAATCTCCTGCCGGTCGAACTCACCTGTGGCCGATATATACTCCGCGACTCTGGCGAGCGGAAGCTTCATCGACGGTCTCCGGCTGCTGCCGCTGACGCGCAATCGTATCCCGCCTTGCTCAGAACATCGCGAGCCACTTCCACGTCGTCGAACGCGATTGACGCAGTTTGCGTGACTTGCACCTTTTCGTGTCCTTTGCCAGCCAAGAGCACAATGTCGCCTGGATTTGCGGCGCTGATGGCGACCTTGATTGCGGTGCCGCGGTCTGGCTCGATCGTATATCTCGTACCGCTACGCTGTAGTCCGACCAGCGCATCGTTAATGATGGCGCGGGGATCCTCGCTCCGCGGATTGTCAGACGTGAGCACCACAAAATCGCTTCCGCGCCCCGCAGCGTCGCCCATCAATGGACGCTTGGCCCGATCTCGATCGCCGCCGCAGCCGAACAGAGTGATAACTCGTCCAGAGCTTCCGCTTTGCGACACGAACTCCCGTGCTAAGGCCGTGAGATTTTTCAGCGCGTCGTCGCTGTGCGCGTAGTCCACCACGACGGAAAATGGCTGTCCGCAATCTACGCGCTCAAAACGTCCCGGAACACGGGCTAGACTCGCGACACCCTGAACGATGGATCGTTCATCGCAATTCCGAGCAGAAGCCGCAGCGGCCGCGGCCAGGATGTTATAAACATTCACTCTGCCGATCAGTGGCGACCAAATTGGCATTCTGCTGTTAGCACTCACGAGATCAAACCGAGTCCCGTGGCCGGTAATCTGGATCTTTTCTGCACAGAACTCAGCTTCGGATAAACCATACGTCAGCACTTGTGAACGCTTTGCCTTGCTGATCTTCACCAGAGCCCGTCCGTATTCATCGTCAGAGTTCAGCACCGCAACCCGAGGCGCTTCAGTGCCACAGCCTTCGAAAAGAATGCGTTTTGCAAGAAAATATTCTTCCATGCTCTGGTGATAATCGAGGTGGTCGCGTGTAAGGTTCGTAAACACTGCAACATCGAATGGAATGCCGAACAC
>JBLNFC010000358.1:0-4995 GCA_050263355.1 Acidobacteriota bacterium | reverse complement strand
TATTACATCTGGTTTCTGGTGTTGCAGACCGGCATGCTGGGCGTCTTCATGGCCCTCGATTTTTTTCTGTTCTTTGTCTTCTGGGAAGCAATGCTGGTTCCGATGTATCTGCTGATCGGGATCTGGGGAGGGCCGCGGAAGCTTTATGCCGCGATTAAGTTCTTCCTATACACCCTGGCGGGATCGGTGCTGATGCTGCTGTCTGTGCTGTTTCTCTATTTCTATAACTTCAAACAGACGGGTACGTATACGTTCAGCATTGAGGCGCTTTATCAAACGGCGCCAAAGATTTTCCATGATCCGGCGTACGGATCGACCTTCGCTATCCTGCTATTTGTCGCGTTTTTCCTGGCGTTTGCGATCAAAGTCCCGATGTTTCCATTCCATACCTGGCTGCCCGACGCTCACGTGGAAGCGCCGACTGCCGGCTCAGTGATCCTGGCAGGCGTCCTGTTGAAGATGGGAACGTACGGATTTGTGCGATTTGCGTTGCCCTTCTTCCCGAGCGTGGTGACTCATCCCAAGGTGCGGGGATGGATGATTGGTTTATCGATCATCGGAATCGTTTACGGGGCGCTGGTCTCGCTGATGCAGAAAGATATGAAGAAACTGGTGGCGTACTCGTCGGTCAGCCACCTGGGTTTCTGCACGCTGGGAATTTTCGCGCTCAATCCGGCGGGATTGAGCGGATCGGTGCTGCAGCAGATCAATCACGGCATATCGACCGGCGCACTGTTCTTGATCGTCGGCATTCTGTATGAGCGGCGGCACACGCGGGAGATTGCGGAATATGGCGGCATCTCGAACGTCATGCCGGTGTACGCAACCATCACGATGATCATGTTTCTGTCATCGATGGGATTGCCCCTGCTGAATGGGTTTGTGGGCGAATTCACGATCCTGCAGGGAACGTTCATGGAGAACCGCATGTGGGCGGCATGGGCGGTTCTGGGCGTGATCCTGGCGGCAGCATACTTGCTGTGGCTTTATCAACGCGTGTTTTTTGGAACGGTAACCAACCCGAAAAACGAGAAGTTGATTGATCTCACGCCGCGCGAAATTCTGACTTTCGCTCCGCTGGTGATTGCGGCGTTCTGGATTGGGCTCTACCCCAAGCCGTTCTTTGAGATTCTCGAGCAGCCAGTAAACCAGCTGGTGATGACCGTCCGGCCGGATTACCCGAAGTCCGGGATGGTGAATGCCGCATTGCCCTCGTCGCAGGTGAACGAAGCAGTTGCCGTGCCCGCGCCAGGGAAGGGGGCGAAATAGTGCCTCCGATTTCGCAGATGTTCGAGCGCAGCGACTACCTGATGTCGCTTCCCATGATGCTGCTGACGATTTTTGCGCTTGGCATTCTGCTGATTGATCTGATGCTTCCCACGGAATGGAAGTGGGCCAATGCGCTGACGGCGTTCGTCGGCGTGCTGTTTGCTGCGTTTGGTGTGTTCAGGATTCAACAGGCGCTAGAGCGCGCCCATCAGCCCGGCATGATGGCTTTCGTGGGCTCGATGCTGGTGGATCACTTCACCCTCTACTTCTGGTACCTGTTTTTAGCCGCCGCCGGGCTATCGATTCTGATGTCCGTCCACTATATGGACGTGGAGCGCGAGCACCATGGCGAGTTTTACGCGCTCATGCTGTTTGCTGTGGTCGGCATGATGTGCATGGCGGCCGGCGTCGATATCGTACTGATCTTCATTGGCCTTGAACTGATGGCGATCTCAACCTACGTGCTGGTGGGATTTCTGAGGCGCGACCGCAGGTCAAATGAAGCGGCGTTGAAGTACCTGCTGCTGGGAGCATTCTCGTCGGGAATATTCGCCTACGGACTGTCGCTGTTATACGGCTTGACCGGAAGCACCAACCTGCTGTTCATCCGGCATGAACTCGGTAACCAGGTTCTGAAAGCCGGAGGCCATGTTGACCCTGTTGCGGCATTAGCGCTGGTCACGCTATGCACGGGCCTGTTCTTCAAGATCGCTGCCGTGCCATTTCATCAGTGGGCGCCGGATGCCTACGAAGGCGCTCCCACCAGCATCACGGGATTCATGTCGGTTGCTGTGAAGGCGGCGGCGTGGACCATGTTGCTGCGCGTGTTGGCGATGGGTCTATATCCGCTGCAGAAGGTCTGGGTTCCACTGCTGATCTTTGTTTCGATCATCACGATGACGGGAGCGAACCTCGCCGCGTTGACCCAGAATAATCTGAAACGCCTGCTGGCCTATTCGTCGATCGCGCATGTCGGGTACATGTTGCTGGGCCTGGTGGCTTATGGCGGGGGAAGAAGCGAGGGCGCGGTCGATGGCATCAAAGGCATCCTGATTTACCTGCTGGTTTACACCTTCATGAACCTGGGCGCCTTCGCGGTGATCACGTCGCTGCGCCGTCGCGAAGTAATCGGGGATGAGATCGACGATATTGCGGGTCTGTTTTCACGAGCGCCGACGGAAGCAGTATTGATGCTGGTCTTCCTGCTGTCGTTGGCGGGAATTCCGCCCCTGGCAGGCTTTTGGGGCAAGTACTTCATCTTTCTCGGTCTGATCGAGACGGGGCACTACGTGTTGGCGTCATTGGCCGTGTTGTACGCCGTGTTTGGCCTGTACTACTACATGCGCATCGGAAACGCCATGTTCATGCGGCAAGCAGTGGATAAAGAGCCAGTCTCGATTGGGCTGCCCATGGCGGCAACTCTGGGAGTCACCGCGATCGCTACGCTGGTGATTGGCGTGTACCCGGAGCCGTTTATCCAGGCGGTGAACTGGTCGTTGGGAATTGTCCGTAATCCTGCGGTAGCGAATTTGGTCCGGTAGGCGCGTGCCGGCTGCCCAGACCCGCCTGCCATAATTCCCCTGTGCTGCTTACGTTCAGAATCCCCTGAGACGGCAGTGGTGGTCGCGGCGGTGTGGGGTCCTTCGACTTCGCAGCTTTTTTCGCCGGGCGAAAAAGCCTGCTTCGCTCAGGGATGACAGATTTAGTTAAGTGCCGGACGAAAAACCAAACTCCGATAAGAAGCTATGGGTTCAGCTGGCCCGCTACAGCCAGCTCGGACTGGTTTTGCCTGCCGCTACCTTCGTCGGCTGGTTGATTGGCGTGGCTCTCGACAAGTGGCTGCATACGACGTGGCTTTATTTAGCGGGGCTGCTGCTGGGTATCGTCGCTGGATTTGTCGAGCTGATCCGCACCGTGATGTCGTCCGAGTCAAATGAGTAATCTGCCGTTCCCGTTGTATCCTCTTCCATGAATGGGTGCTACGCATATCACCGGCAGGTGTTCTTACGCCACGGCACTGCGACGTGAGTTGAGTATCCGAAATCGGGACTATGCACGCCGGTTCGGGTTGGATTGCCGTGAGAGCCATGGTGGAACACCCGTCGTCTGTTACATGGGATCGGAAGAGAATGCGGAGCACGGCAACTTCTTGCCAGCAAGTTATCGCGCGATTCTGAAAAATGACAGATGGCACAAACGATTAGCTAAGCCACACACATCGGCGTATCAGGCGCTTCCACGTGAAGGACTCCGGTGGCGAGAGCTCGACTCTTGCAATAGCTCTGACGCGCTTTTGATGAATATCTTCTGCTACCCGGGCGTGATGAAAACGCAGACCGTTTGTGATCTGCTTGGTGTTGAGCTGGGTATTAGCCCGGAGTTTGGATTCCGAGCGCGGGTACCGCTGAGTCACAACAGATTCGATCGCACTGAAGTGGATATGAAGGTTGGAGATTTACTGGTCGAAGCGAAGCTCACCGAAGCAGATTTCCAGAGCAAGGCGGCTGAGATGGTGGAATCGTACCGCGATTTCGATGCGGTGTTCGAGGTTGCGAGGCTGCCGCGGCGCGAGGATTCGTATCTGTCCTATCAGCTGATCAGAAACGTGCTGGCTGCGTACGCCAACCATTGTTCGTTTTGTGTGATGCTCGATGCTCGCCGACCCGATCTGCTCGAGGCGTGGTATGCGGTCATGAGCTGTGTTCGCCTCCACGAGGTCAGAATGCGTTGCAAGGTCCTGACGTGGCAGGAACTCGCAGAGTCGCTCCCCAAACGCGTGCAACAGTTCCTTGTTGAAAAATACGGCATCATCGGACCGCACAATTCAGGAGAGGACCGGAGTACGTTCAACCCCGAGGAACTCGCGTGACGGCGCAGAGTTCCGTCGAATCCGAAGCCTTTTATTCGGGGGCGCTGGAGCGGATCCGCTGGTCGATGATTGCCATTGCTATGGTGGCACTTGCGATTGCTTTTTGGCGTTTCGGACCACGTGCAGCGCTAGGAGTGGCGCTCGGATGTGCGATCGCCTACCTCAATTTTCACTGGTTGAAGCGCGTGATCAGCGCCATGGCCGAGCGCATTACGAATACGGGAAAGACACAGTCTGCGAAGGGAATCGTGTTGCGATTCGTGCTTCGCTACCTTTTGATGGCTCTAGCGGCCTATGTTATATTGAGTGTTTCTCCCGCGAGTCTCTATGGGCTATTTGCGGGCCTGTTCCTGCCCGTAGCGGCCATCGCGTGCGAAGCCGGTTACGAAGTTTATGTGGCCGTAGCACGTGGACTTTGAGCATTCCCTAAAACTTGTGCTGGTCGTGCGCCACGCGGTTTGACGTGAGACTAGAGCGAATCAATCGAAATTGCGGAGCTGTGCTCCGCCGTACGGGCGAGGGCGCCCGTACCCACGTGAGCCGGCACGGCTCCACGCGCTGGATTGATCAAGGACTGATTTATGCCTGAACAACTCTGGGTCGAAATTCTCAACCGTGCGGGGGGCCTGTGATTCGAAATTGCGGAGCTGTGCTCCGCCGTACGGGCGAGGGCGCCCGTACCCACGTGAGCCGGCATGGCTCCACGCGCTGGATTGATCAAGGACTGATTTATGCCTGAACAACTCTGGGTCGAAATTCTCAACCGTGCGGGGGGGCTGTGATTCGAAATTGCGGAGCTGTGCTCCGCCGTACGGGCGAGGGCGCCCGTACCTACGTGAGCCGGCATGGCTCCACGC
>JBLNFC010000357.1:0-2841 GCA_050263355.1 Acidobacteriota bacterium | reverse complement strand
TGGTAGTTCCGCCCCTATTACTTTGGGCGATTGCGCGCCTGGGATACGACGCTCGAGGCTGGAAGCTGCAAACGCTGACCCTCTTCATCGTTCTTCCTATCAACTACTCTTGGCGTCCAACCTACAACATTAATTTTGCGCGCGGCTTATTTCATGGCGAGCAACACGCTGTTCCAGCACTTGTCTACCTCGCCGCGTATCTCGTTGTCGTTCCCTGTCTGGTGTACTACCCAACTCACCTTCTACTTCAGTGGTGGACAAAACGTCGCACGCTCCAGGCGTCCGTTGCAGTGACCACGAACAAAACCCGAGCCATCTAGCGCAGCACTTCAGCCGACACTTGGGTCAACGCTTTTTCCGTTGCCGAGAGCAAAGCTTCTGGACCGACCGGCGAGCCCGTCGCATGCTTCATCCAGACATCGGGTGTGACACGTCCCATCACCGCCATTCGCTCGAACTCCCGGCCAATGCTCTTCGCTTTCTTCATTTGCTCTTCGATCTGGTGCGCGATCATGTGGCCAATGGGATAGTCCGGGAGATAGAGGAACGCGTCGATCATATGAGAGTAGACGCCCAGCAGTAGAACATCTTGCCGGTCAAATACCCGGGCGTAATAGCGATTCCAGATCGTCTTCGCAATGTCCGCGACCGCATTCTTGAGTTCGGACGGACGCGCGTCGGGATGAGTGTACATCCAATGCCAGACCGCCATATCCACCAGCGCTACTCCGGAGATCTCATAGGTTCCCCAAAATGCGTTCAGTGCTTTGAGAGCATCTGCCTGTGGATCGGCCACATCCATGTCGAGCAGATGCAGATCCTTCCCTTGAAAAATGAATGCGAAGGCCTCGGTGAATGCTGTATTCGGTACTCCTCGCAGAAGATGATAATCAACATCATTCAATGACAACGTTTGCTCGACGTTGTGTCCCATCTCGTGCGCCGCAACATTGAAACTCTTGTAGTTCATGCCCGTTTTGTCCACGCGGGTTCGCAGATGAGACTTCTCGGTGCGCATCTCGGCTCCCATTGCGTGTCCTGCGCCGCGCGCCGGATCAACGACGATGTGATCGGCAAGATACTGCGCACGTTGAGCGGAGAATCCCAGCTTCAGTAAGAGTCGGGGAATGTCTTTCTGGTAGGACTGCGGCGCGGGATATCGCTTGGAAACGATCTCGTCCAGCTGTGCTTCCGTATAGCGACTGGGTTGGCGAAAGCCGTTGTACCAGATATCGAAAGGCTCCAGCGGCCGGCCGAGTCGCTCTTGGATGAGGTTTCCCACTCGCGCGGCAAGCGGCGAGCCGACAACCTTCTCCAACATGGCTTGCGCTTGTGCCTCCGGGATCTCACGATCTTCATCGAACCGTCGAGCCATTAGAGTCGGAGCAGTCGGCGAATATGGATCTGCCTTCCTCGACGCATGAAAGGTCTTCAACAGCATCGCGTAGCGGCGGTCCGATTCTGGTTCGGAGCTGATTGCATTTCGCGCAGTCTTCGGCGCCTCGGAATCGCTGACAGCACTCGGGCTTACCTCGTTGGTAAACGGATTCCAGTCAACTGCAGGATTGTCGATCACCACATGCGGAATCGTCTGCGTGATGATCCGTTCCATGATCTGCTGAATCACGCGTTGTTTGGCCAGACCGTTACGCCGATCTTCGTAGCTGGCCTTGATCTCATCACGCAGGCTCCAATGACTCAGCAGTCGCAGACGAGGCGGGAACAATCGCTCTCCCGTATCGCTGACCACATGGTGCATCCAGATGTTGTATTGCGAAATATAGGTGTCTGCTTCCGCCGCGGCATGAGCGATGCCAAGCTGCACCGCGGCCGGAATGCGCTTCGAGAAACGCTGTGCCAGCCGTACCTCGGCCCACTCCCGGCGGGTCCATTTGGGTCCTTCCGTAATGCGCTCGTCCAATGTAGTGAGGGGAAAATTTAGGAGAACGATAAATGCCAGCTTGTTCTCGAAAAAGTCGTCGGCGATGTGAGCCCCTGGATCGTATCCGGCACTGATCTCGTCGAGAGGAAGAATCGGCCCAAGGTCCAAGTCGGCCTGCTGCCGAAACTCGCGGCCGATTTCGTGCATGTGTCCATCCAGTTGTTCCAGAAGGCGCTGAAACCGGTCGAAGAGCGCGTCGAGTGAACCCTGATCCGCGGCAAAGTTGGCGCGAACAAAGTTCTCGAATACCTCTCGATCCCCATCCTGCGCTTGCCAGTACGCAGCAATTTGGCGAAGCCCCCGGCTAAGGCGGTCGCCAAACGCCGCACTGCCGGTCGCCGTCATTTTACGTTCCAAATGGGTTGTGGATTCCGATAGCCAAGCTAGCCTGGCAGGTTCAATGCTCGTTGTCCCCATAATTTCCCCTGTTGCCATACTAGCAAGCCTTGCCCTTCCACACACTTCTGGGAACTTCGCAGGCGTGGCATGGCATTTCTCCAAAAAAGGTCTCGCCGAACACTCCTAATGTTCGCGTAGTCAACTCAGAACTCTTTTCACTTCCTGCCTTCCGCTGATCTCGGTGATGATATTTCTCGAGTATTCCTGTCCTTCTACAAACGAACGCTTGTTGTGATGCATCCAAGCGCGTTGGTCACCAGCAATGTCTCGGTAGGTTCGAGGGAATTTCTCTGCCAGTCTCAGCCCCGAGAGCTTAGTGAACTAAGGATGCCAGAGAAACTTGAGACAACTTTCGCGGTCGGAATGCTGGCACTTCTTCTAATCTGCCAATTGGCATGTGGAGGTGGCGTTTCCAGTCAAACCTTCAATGCTCCGGCACCACCTGCACCCAGTCCGACGCCTACCCCGCCCCCAGGGCCTGTCACCGCCTACAATCACGT
>JBLNFC010000356.1:0-3844 GCA_050263355.1 Acidobacteriota bacterium | reverse complement strand
AAACTCTTTGTCAGCGGTTCCCGTGATCAGTTTGGACCACGAGTCCTACTCGATAAGGCGGTCGGTGCAATGGCGGAGCCCAAGAAACTTGTGATCATCGAGGCAGGAGATCATTTCTTTGAGGGCCGTTTGCGCGAACTGCGCGACGCGATCGAAACCTGGGTGAGCGAGACAATCGTGTCCTAATCTCAACCAACTCTTTCGCACCCACACTGTTCGTATAATCCTCAGCATGCCGGAAGGAAGCGGTCCCGATCGCGAGCGATTGGCCTTATCCATGCGCAACATGGCAAGGCAGATTTTCCTCCGCGCGCTTAGCGAGACAACGATTGAGAAAGCATTCTCTCGCCACATCAGCTACGAGCGCGGAATCCTTCGTGTCTGCGATGATCTGTTCAATCTGCAGGACTATTCCCGAACCGTGGTGATTTCGATTGGGAAAGCCGGGCATACGATGGCGTCCGCTTTACGCGATCAACTTGGCGATACCTTGGAGGGCATCGTAGCCAGTCCGGCTCAGTCACTGACTCAGGTACGCGGATTCCGCTACTTCGAAGGAGGCCATCCCACGCCTAATGCTGAGTCGTTGCGAGCGGCCGAGGCGATTTTGAAAACGCTGAATGCTCAGAATGAGTCATCATTCGTGATCTTTTTATTGAGCGGCGGCGGATCTTCAATTGTTGAAAAGCCTATTGACGATCAGATCAGCCTGACTGACTTGATTCAAACGTATAAAGCCCTGGTCACCTCATCGGCTCCAATCGCTGAAATGAATGCGGTGCGGAAGCACTTATCGGCTGTGAAGGGTGGACGCATGGCGCAAGCGGCTTATCCGGCGCAACAGGTTTCGGTCATGGTCTCAGACGTCCCCGATAACGCGCTAGACGCGCTGGCATCAGGGCCTACCATGCCCGACTCCTCGACGGTTGAGGATTGCCAAAACATTGCGTCCAAGTATGGGATGCTTCCTCGATTTCCAGCCTCGATTCGCGAGCTGTTCGAACGGCATGCATTGACCGAAACCCCGAAGTCGGACGATCCGATTTTTCAGCGCTCCCGCTGGTGGCCAATATTGTCTAATTCAGCCGTGCTTGCCAATGCTGCGGAAGAAGCACAGCGCCTTGGCTTCCATGTGGAAATCGATAATAGGTGTGATGACTGGGACTTTGAACGCGCGGCGGAATATCTCTTGACCAGATTGCGCGAGTTACGCGCGAAATATGCGCGTGCCTGCCTTATTTCAGGTGGAGAAGTGACGGTTGAAGTCGTGAATGGCGGAGTCGGCGGCCGCAACCAGCAATTCACACTGGCACTTGCGAAGAAAATTCCCGGGCAAAACATAACCGTGCTGAGCGCAGGAACGGATGGGATCGATGGAAACAGTCCGGCAACGGGAGCGATCGCGGACGGCACTACCTTAGATCGCGCTCGGACGCGATCCCTGGACGTAGCTGCGTCTCTAGCAAGTTTCAACGCGTATCCGCTGTTCGAAGCGCTCGGAGATGCCATCATCACCGGCTATACCGGCAATAATCTTCGTGATGTAAGGGTGCTCTTATCCTACTGAGTGCGCGTTGATTGATGTCGTGATCAGAAGAACTTCGTGACACCCTCTTCGAGGACAACCACGCGATCGGTGATACCGGCCGCCTCTGCTTCCTTCTCCAGCAACTGAAGGGGTTCGTCGATAGGCTCGTGCGAAAGGCGAAAGGTACCGTAGTGCATGGGTACCATCCAGCGCGCGTTCAGGTCGAGGAACGCTCGAGTAGCGTCAGCAGGATCGGTGTGGACATTACGGAAATTGGGCGGGTTGTAGGCGCCGATCGGCAGCAATGCCAACTCCGGTGCCAGGCGCTGGCCAATTTCCCGAAAGCCGGAAAAATAAGCGGTGTCGCCAGCGTGATAAAGGGAGTGCTTGTTGTCACGCAATACGTATCCGCCGTAGCCCCTGTGCGAATCCTTGAGAATGCGTGCTCCCCAATGACGCGAAGGAACGTGAGTAACTGTTAACCCGCCATGGCGGTAAGAACTCCACCAATCCAGCTCAACGACGTCTCCGAATCCGAGGTCGGATACCAGATCGAAGACATGGTGAGGAACAACGATGGTAGGGCGGCGGCCGCTTCTTCGACGTGTTTCTTGTGCTATAGCTCGCAGCGAGGGCCGATGCAAATGATCGAAGTGCGCATGGGTCACGAGCACGAGATCAATTGGTGGCAGGTCGCTGACACGCACCCCGGGTTTGCGCAGGCGCTTTAGCACGAACAGCCAGCGCGCAAAATTGGGGTCGATCATCACATTTTGACCGCCCACCTGAACAAAGAAACTGGAATGACCAATGAAAGTGAGACCCAATTCACCATTGCTGATTAGTGTTGGTTTATGAACTTCGCCAGTGCGAGCTGTCACGGCGGAATGTCGGATGAGGCGGGTAAATTGTCCGGCGCGCCGGCGCAGAGAACGGTTCTTAATTGTGGTCTTGAACATCGATTGGGGGAGACCTAACCTCTTTTCAGCAGTCGCTAGCGTATTTGCTATGCACGGTCATCAAGCGCTAGAACTACATACATTTAATCATATTTCATCTTCTTCGATGCACTTTGCTTGACCTCGGTCACAGCGGTCATATTTAATCGCTTAGGTTTACAGGAGAAACACTGAATGCGCGTTGCTTTCTTGGGCTTGGGCATTATGGGCCGCTCCATGGCGGGAAACCTCGTCAAAGCCGGTCACGAAGTCGCGGTGTGGAATCGTGGCCCAGGGAAGCAGGTGGACGGCGCTCGCGTGTCGGCAACGCCTGCTGAAGCGGTTCAGGGCGCGGAAGTTGTGTGGCTTTGCGTCTCCGATACCAACGCAGTCGAACAGGTCCTGTTCGGGCCCCGTGGTGTGGAGCAATCACTTCAGCCCGGAATGGCCATCGTTGATTCCAGCACCATTTCTCCGACCGCAACCCGCCAGTTCGCGGAGCGAGTGCGCAGCCGGGGCGTTGACTACGTGGATGCGCCAGTTACGGGTTCTAAGGTGGGAGCCGAAAACGCGACTCTGATCTTCATCGTGGGCGGCGAAGAGGCGGTCATCGAAAGGCTTAAACCGTTATTCGATGCCATGGGAAAACAGCTCTTCCGAATGGGCGAGACTGGAAAGGGGCAGACTGCGAAGCTGGCGATGAATCTGCAAATCGCATTGATCTATGAGGGATTTGCCGAAGCTCTCACTCTGGCAACCAAGCTGGGACTGGAAGCAGAAACGCTGATCCCGGTAGTGCAAGCTTCCATGATTCGTTCCGGAGTCGTCGACTACAAGGCTCCCTTCATTCTGAAGCGCGATTTCTCTCCTAATTTTCCGTTGCGTCTGATGCACAAGGACATTCATCTTGCCTTGGAAGTCGCCCGTGAGGCGCGCGTAAAGCTGCCTGGACTCGAGACAGTTGAGGAGATTTACGACATGGCGAGCGAGGACGGAAACAAGGATCTGGACTATGCTGCTACTCTCACCTTGTTGGAAAAATGGGCCGGAGTCGAAGTGAAAGGCGCCAGATAGGACGTCGCTCTCAAGTTACTCCGGTAACGAGAACCTCCCCGCTTTTACACAAGTATTACAAAGATTCCTTAAGCTTTGCCTGATACTTTAGCTTGCCGTTCAATCCGATGATGCGGCAGGGAGAAGAAGTTTCCACCATGGAAATTGAAGCCTTAAAGCGCAAGCAAGCTGCCGATGACCAAGTGAATTGGGTCACCGCATTCTTCATGGGCGCCTTTCACATTGGGGCTGTCGCCGCCTTGTTTTTCTTCACCTGGAAGGCGTTGCTGGTCGCAATGTTCTTATGGTGGGTTTCGGGAAGCCT
>JBLNFC010000355.1:0-5373 GCA_050263355.1 Acidobacteriota bacterium | reverse complement strand
TACCAACCCAAATGCCCGTGGAAGCTGGCGGCGGCGAATAGCGCTTAACTTCGCGAAGATTACCGCCACCGGGTAGGACGCCGCCCCAGTTGCCGTTGCCTGTCGTTGTCAGAGCCGGATGCTTTTGATCGGTTCCGCTTTTTGGGGGATCATGGACCGTTGTTGCCATTGCCTTCAGCTCACTTCCTGCTACTTCTCATCCCGAACCGTGTGGATTTCTTCGGGGGAGTTCTGCATGACGTAGTCGCCGCTGGAAGCTTCAATCCCAAATTGATAAGGATCGTGGTACACAACCGGGTGCTGCCCACCAAAGTTATCGAATGGGGGTGGTGTCGTGGGCGTGCTCCATTCAAGCGACGTTGCTTGCCATGGATTGTCCGCAGCACGTTCGCCTCTGAAGCGGCTGTAAACCAGGTTGTACAAAAAGACAAGTTGAGCGGCGCCAGTCACGAGAGCAGCTACGGTAATAAATTTGTGTACCGGAAGGAGCGGCTGCAGGTAATCGTCGACGAAGGCCTGATAGCGGCGTACATTGCCGGCTAGTCCCAAGTAATGGAACGGCATGAAGATGCAATATGCGCCAACGAAGCTCAGCCAGAAGTGAATCTTGCCTAGAGTCTCGTTCATCATCCTGCCGGTCATTTTCGGGAACCAGAAATACGTTCCAGCAAAAATTCCGAAGATAGCGGCTACCGCCATTACTAAATGGAAATGCCCCACGACGAAGTAGGTCGCGTGCAGCATGATGTCGATTGAAGGCTGGGCCAGAAAGAAACCACTGACCCCGCCGCTGATAAACATTGAGATAAAACCTAGTGAGAACAGTGATGCGCTGTTGATGCGCAACTTCGAGCCATACAAACTTCCCAGCCAGATCAGCACGACAATTGTTGAAGGAATCGTGATGATCAGCGTGGGGAATGAAAACGCAAGTGAAGAGAACGGATTCATTCCACTTACGAACATGTGATGTCCGTAAACCATGTAGCTAAGAACCGCCAACGCCCCCATCGAGTACACCATCACTCGATGGCTCAGCAGCGGTCGCCGCATGTTAGTGATCAGGACGTGAGAAACAATGCCCATCCCTGGCACAATCGCGATGTACACCTCAGGGTGCCCGAAGAACCAGAACAGGTGCTGCCATAGAAGAGTTGATCCACCCGAATGTGGTTGCACCTGGTCACTGATCACCAGGTTCGATGCCACGAAGAAACTCGTCCCCGCCACGTGATCCAGGATCAGGAGAATACAAGCTGGCATCAAAACGGCAAACGCGGTGAGGCCCATGACGGATGTAATAAACCAGGCCCATGCCGTCAAAGGCAGGCGCCACAGGCTCATGCCCCGCGTGCGCATGTCGAGTGTTGTGGTGATGAAGTTCAACGAACCCAGCAACTGGCCAACACAGAAGATGGCAATCGAGCTGGCCCACAGGACGACACCCATTCCCTGTCCAGGCCCGGACGCTGGCCCAATAGCGCTGAGCGGCGCGTATTGTGTCCACCCCCCGAGCGTCGGGCCATCACCAACAAAGAACGAGGCGATCATTACCAGGAACGACACGAACGTCACCCAAAACGACATCATGTTGAAGTGCGGAAAGGGCATGTCCTCCGCGCCTACCTGGATCGGCAAGAAGTAATTCCCAAATGCAGCGAACGGTGCCGTCGTAAGCACGAAAAAAACCATGATCGTTCCGTGCATGGTCATCAGCTGCAGGTAATATTCCGGCGTCATCACGTTCCCCGCCGCTCCATTGGCCGACAGATAATGGAGCAGCGGTATCTTCGCACTTGGCCACGCGAGATGAATCCGCATCAGCCACGAGAGCACCATGCCGATAACGACCGCGACCAGCGCCAGAGCGTAATACTGTTTTCCGATGACTTTGTGGTCCAAGCTGAAAACATGCTTGCCTATGAAACTCGTGGGCGGAGCATGATGTTGGACTGCCTGCGCGGACATGTCGTGCATGTGCTAAACCTCGCAGAGATGATGTTCCATCTCAAGAAGTGGGGGGTCTATTGGAGTGCTGCTTCCTTCTTCAGCCAATCGTCGTAATCCTGCTGGGACATAACCGAGAGATACGCTTTCATGTTGTAATGCCCCAGTCCGCACAGCTGCGTACAGACAATTTCGTATCTTCCGATTTTGGTCGCCGTGAAATGAATCGCGACATCCAGGCCCGGTACGAAGTCTTGCTGCACTCTTAACTCTGGCACAAAGAAGGAATGCCCAACATCCTTCGAGTGCATGAGCAGGTTGACTTCGCGGTTCACAGGAATGGCCATCTCAGCGGTGACGATGTCGTCTTTCGCGTCTTGATCGTTGTTAATGTCTATGCCGTAGAAATTCTGGTTGGCTTCGCTCACCATATCCGGATGAATGGGACCGAACCTCCCGTCCGGCCCAGGATACCGGAAGTAAAAGGCGAACTGCCCCGCCTGCGCCTGTACTGGTAAGGCGTTGGCTGCAGCTGGAGTGAAATAGATTTTCGCCCACGCTTTGGCCCCAAAAGCTCCCAATGCCAGGACCTCAGTCCCAACCAGGAGAAATGCTGCGATTACCAGCCCACTCGCGCCACCCGGAAATGTCTTGATTTTGGAATCCGGTTTAGGGTTTGAGAACTTCCAGATGAAAGCTGCCAGCAGGATCTGCGACGCAAGAAAGCAAATGCCGGCTTCCGCCATAGTTTCCGACATCTGCTCGTCTATGGGCGCGCCATGCGTGGAGATATCCTGCGGCATCCACCAGGTGTGCCGCAGGATAGGAATCGCCGAACCTATGGCGATCACAAGAATCGTCACCGCAAATATTCTGCCCATCGTTCTGCCTTTTGCCGCCAATGGCGACAGCCTCTGCGAAGGTCGTTCGCGAAGACCGCAACAAGTCGCTATTTCGCCTTGAAAGTGAAATCCGCCGTTGCAGGCTTCCCGGAGCCCACGGTGACCTTTTGCGTCTGCGTGCCGTAGGTTTCTTGCCAGGCTGTGAGTGTGTAATTTCCTGGCGGCACGTTTTCAATGGTGTAAGAGCCGTTGTTGTCACTCACTCCGTACGGTCCTTTCACCACTACCATGTAGCCGTGCATCCAAGGATGGATGTTGCACTTGACCGG
This sequence comes from Acidobacteriota bacterium, assembly GCA_050263355.1. GTDB lineage: Bacteria > Acidobacteriota > Terriglobia > Terriglobales > Acidobacteriaceae > Gp1-AA122. The sequence goes on along the minus strand of JBLNFC010000355.1, from coordinate 2,255 downwards.
GATCGCCTCCTCAGCAGTCCAGAAGACGTCAAAGGGCGGAGCACCTGGAGGCTGCGACTTGTTCCACTCGTGGTTTGGTCCACCTGGTTTCGGCGTGGGGTGAATATTGTGTGAGGTTTGGTCGCTGTTGACCACCTTGAAATGCTGGTTCACGTCCAGAGCCATGACGTGCGGAATGTACTGGCAGCCTTTTTGGTCGAATGTCGGGGTTTGGGATGGAACTGTAGTGCCAGCAGGGCCCGCCAAGCCTTCCGTAATGTAGACAGCCGCGTATTGAATTGCGTTATTGGGTCCGACCACCACGTTCTCCGTCGTTATCGGGTGCCCTGCATGCTGTTGCTGGCATGTGGGCTCCTTAGACATGTCGATCGGCCTCTGATGAGGGGGCGTACCATCAAGTTTGATCGTACCTGTGATTTTTCCTTCACCGGCGGCTCGGACCTTACTTGCGGAGAAAAGCGCCAGCACCGATATCGAGAGCAGTGCTGCTAACAGTCCCGCAATTCGTAAACGAATCTTCATCGTGAACTCTCCTGGGTCGAACAGCTCATTTGTTTTCGGTCTGCGCAGGGGCCGGCGCAGCATTCGGGTTAATCGGCTTCATGCCTAGTTGCTTAGCAATCTGCTTTTCCTTGCTGTTCATGGGCTGCAGGGTTCGCAGATAGAAGACGAGGTCCCACGCCTCGTCGGGTTTTACGTTGTCAGCAAAAGATGGCATGGGCGTGCCATCCAGCCCGGTCATAAAGATCCGGTAGAGGTCTTTGTCTGTGGTGCCGCATTTGAACCGTGTTTCATCGTGGAAGTCGAACGGCTTAATGGGCCGGTTCTGGTCGTCTTGCAGCGTGTCAGCGGATGGGCCATTACCTCGACCTTCAACGCCGTGGCACTTCCAGCATTCCAGCTTCCTAAACACCGCTTCGCCCGCCTTGATTCGATCCGCCGTAACTTCCGGTTCGGCGGGAATATGAATAGGTTCGCCAGGCTTATCAGTTTTCCATCGTGGCGAGAACGTCTTGATATATGCGACCAGATCTTCACGGTTTTCATCGCTTAGTGGACGCCAGGACGGCATGTTGCTGTTGGTGATTCCGCGCCTGAGAGTGTCGACTAGATCTTCATGCGTCGGCAGAGTCCCGGTCGGCGTGGAGCGGCACTTGAATTGTCCTAACGTAAAGTTGCGCGGTTTGGGATCGATGTAGGGGGCATTCTCTCCCTCTCCATCGCCCAAGACGCCGTGGCATCCCACGCAATACCGGAGATAAAGACCGTGTCCTCGCTGCTCAGACGCGCTGAAGCCGTCCTTGGGAGTTGGATACCCCGAACTTGTGCCGGCGTTCTGCGCGACAGAGGTTCCCAGCACAGTAGCTACGAAAATGGTGAGAAGGAGTGAGACTCTTTGCCTCGTCTGCATTCGTTTTCCTCGCCTGCGTCAGAACGCAAAATCGAAACCCATGAAGTAGCTGCTATTTCGCTGGTCCAGCCCAGTGCCGGAGGTGCCCTTGATGCGCATGGTCGCGAACTCCTGATGCCACGCAAATCCGGCCCGACTGTGCATGAATGGGTAGTAGCGGTAGCCAACCGTGAACACATCAGTGTTCCCGAGGTCACCGGGGTTGGCCGCAAGCGCTTGCTTGGCCATTCGTACCAGCTCGTAGCGGCCTATGAAAAACAGCTTGGGAGAATAAGTGTAGTGGGCGTCGAAGGTGCCTGTATTCCACTGCGGTCCTTGAGCGCCGAGAGGCAAAGGAGTTCCCGCAGAAACGGCGTTTGCAAGGAAAACATTGTCCTGTGCGCGCTGGTAAACCGCCGTGAGGTCAAACTTCCCTATGTACAGGCTTCCATAGACCCCAGCGCGATAGAACGAGCGGTTTCCTCGTCCACTGCCAGCAATCGGATCCCCTCCCGAGGTCAGGAAAAATGTAGGCCGTTCGCCAACCAGCCCATATACGCCAACACGTTGCAATCCCAACTTGCCTGCCATGAACCCTTGACTGAGATGGCCATAGTAGTCATAAGTACGCCCACCGATTAGACCCAATTCACCATTCGTGCTGCTAATCACAGAGAATGCATAACGGGTGTGGTCGTTCAGGGAGTGCCCCATAAGTTCCACGCCCAGTTGGTTTTCGCCGAAGCTAAAGAACTCGTCCGGTTCTCCGACAGGAACGAAGTGGTAAAGCTCGTAGGCTCCGCCCACATTCGAGAATGTCATCATTCGTTTCTCGGAAAGAGGTAAGTCCAGTTCCTCCTTGCCG
>JBLNFC010000354.1:0-3434 GCA_050263355.1 Acidobacteriota bacterium | reverse complement strand
CTACCGCCGGAGACTTTAGCAGCTTCATCACGGCGGCAAATAAGATCAGCGCAGCGGGCACGGCAGTGCAGATGCGCCCGATCCACAGCGTTGTTTTCGAAACCGGAGCTACCTGAGTGACCGAATGCATGCGTTCCTCCTGAAGTCGCTCGCTTGATCTCATCACTGTAATGATTGTGGCAGTTCATCAGATGTGAACTGATTCTTACCGGATTCACCCAGATGTGCTCACAAAGGCTTTGTTATGTGAGGCAACATCGAAAAGGCGATAAGCACCTAACACAGGCTTATGAGATCGACGCGGAGAGAGAAGTGGAGCAGAGTCGGAGGCACTAACTTCAAAAGTACATCGACGCACGCAGCAGGCGAACCCTATGCATCACGCGAAACCTTTCCGACGGCTGAATCATGAAGAAAGCTCGACAGAAGTCCGGATCATCGGCAGGAAAGGTGGATTGGCAAAAGCTACGCTCCGAGGCGGAGCGTTTCGGAGTGAATCATTTCCGTCCTGGCCAGCGCGAGATCATTGAGGCGGTGCTCTCCGGTAAGGACGTCCTCGGAGTCATGCCGACAGGAAGCGGAAAATCTCTGACGTTCCAGCTTCCTTCGCTGCTGCTCCCCAAAGCAGCAGTTATCGTGTCGCCCTTGATATCGCTTATGCAAGATCAGGTGGAGAAAGCCGAGGAAGCGGAAATTGAGAGTGCGAAACTGAACTCTACGCTTACGGCAGCAGAAGAGCGCGAAGCCCGTGACAGCATCGCGGAGGGAGATCATCGACTGATTTACGTGACTCCCGAGCGCTTGGAAAATCCGGAGTATCGCAGCCTTCTGCGTGAAGGTGGCGTCTCGTTGTTCGTTGTTGACGAGGCGCATTGCATCTCTCAATGGGGCCACGATTTCCGGCCCGCGTATCTAACGCTTCGCAACGCAATCGAGGATCTGGGGCACCCGCCTGTACTCGCACTTACCGCAACAGCAACCAACGATGTTCAGCAGGACATTATCAAGCAATTAGGTTTGAAAGATCCTGTCGTGGTTGATACCGGGATTGAACGTCCCAATCTTTTCCTGGAAGTTTTTCGTACTGTAAATGGCGAAGCTAAGCGTCAGCGCATCCGATCCATCCTGAACGAGACGGATGGAACGGGCATCCTCTACGTCGCCACGGTGCGTACAGCGAACGAGATTTACGAGTGGCTCTGCAGCGAGAACATCAATGCCGGGCGTTATCACGGAAAGATGAAGGTGAGTGACCGCGAAACCGTTCAGCAGCAGTTCATGCGGGGAGAGTTTCACGTCATCGTGGCTACGAAGGCATTTGGGCTCGGCATTGACAAGCCAGATATCCGCTTCATCGTGCATTACAACTTTCCCGATTCCGTCGAAAGTTATTATCAGGAGATTGGACGCGCCGGGCGCGATGGCGAGCCAGCACGCTGTCCATTGCTGTACCGACTGGAAGACCGCAGAATCCAGGGATACTTCTTGGGCGGCAAATATCCGCGGCGGGAACACTCGCAAAAAATATATGAGATCGTGGCCGGAGCGCCGCCAGGAAATAGCGGTCGAGCCGGAATAACCACCGCCGACCTGGTTGAGGCTTCGGGCTTGCCGCAGCGCAAGGTGCGGGTGCTCGTCGCGCAACTGGAAAGTGCCGGGATTGTTCAAAGTCGTGGCGGCAAGATCAAATGCGTCCGGCAGTTCTCAAATTCGGAGGAGATGACTGAGTTTCTCAGCGCCTACGAACAAAGGCATGCCGGCGACCGGGAACGTCTGGAACAAATGATGCGCTACGCCGAGACGACTTTCTGCCGGATGCGCTTCCTGCGGGAGTACTTTGGCGATCCCTCTGGCAGCGATTGTGGCCATTGTGATATCTGCCGCGCAAAAATGGAGGGGCGGCTTACAACGCCACAGCCGATCGCAGTTGCGCCCAGTGCGGCGGACGGTGCGGTAGCCGCTCAGCTCATGCCCGAAGTCGTCGCCGAACCTCGCGCGACGAAACTATTTCACATCGGAGACCGGGTGCGGCATCGCCGGTTCGGCAGCGGGCAGGTGATCGAGATCAGTGGCCAAAATCTTACCGTGGACTTCGGCCATTCCGGCCAAAGGCGCATCAGACACGAGTACATCCAGAAAGCATCGTGAGCAGGTTTGAACTTCCCCGGCACGGTGACTCTGTTTGTGAGCCAAACACATTTAGAGAAATCAGGAGCCGTCTTCTTGGAATGAAGCTGGCGCAGCTTGGTGGTTGGTCGAGATTTCAGAGGGCGGCCCCCGGCGCAGAAGCAGTGAACCCTAAAACGTACGGTGCGATTTCGCGAACGCTTTGCAGCAATGGAATTCCGGTATCCTCGCTCGTAAACCCCCAGCCATACGTGACTCCGATAAAGTCAACGCCGGCGGCTTTAGCAGACTCGAGATCAGCTGGCTGATCACCTATGTAGACAGTATGAGCGGCGCTCACACCAGTTCTGGCCATTGCTGCCGTGATTGCCTCAGTCTTGGGGAGGTCTTCCATGTCGCTCTTGGTATAAACACAGTCTGAGCGGAAGAACTTGTAACTAAGTCCTAAGGATTTAGTCACATTCGCCTTGACATTCGCGGTGACTATCCCCAGCTGGCGTCCCGCGTGATGTAAGGAGCGAAGAGTCTCGTAAGTGCCGGGAAATACCGTGGGCGCATAATCCCGGCTGAAAACCCTTTTGTACTGGTCGTCTGCCTTCTGTGCCAGGGCTTCGGGAAAACCAACAGCCATGAACATGAACTTCATTGGACTGATCTTCACGCCGCTGCGCACCATAGTCCTGAACTCGGAAGGGTTTGGGATTCTAAGATTCAGTTGGTATTCGCGACTTTTGTCCTGGCAAATCCTCAGGTGCGGGACTAAGGAATCAAGCAAGACGCCATCGACATCAAAGAGAACCAATTTGATTTCGCCCATCTCTGCCATCTTATAGGTTGGACAACGGACAACGTCTTCATCGAAATAAAGCAGCGTGAGGATACCGTCCAAGTTCTTTCGATCCAGCTAGCCGCGATATCGAAGCTTTCCGGTGCCAGTTGGCGGGTGTTCTACACGCGAATAGGCAATCGGCAGATGCGAGATCTGCAAATGACCTACCCCGGCTTACGCGACAGGAAGCGAGAACTGAAAGAGAGAACCTTTACCCGTCTGGCTGGTCACACCGATCTTGCCCGCGTGGAGCTCGACAATGGCTCTCGCTATGGCTAGCCCCATCCCAGTTCCCTGGACAGTCATGCGTTGGTTTCGACCTCGATAGAACTTCTCAAAGATCATCTCCTGCTCCACGTCGTCGATGCCAGAGCCATGATCCGCGACGCTGGTAAGCACTTCTCCGTTGCGGTGTTCGGCCGTAATCTGAATAGGGGTTTCCGGTGGCGAGTACTTCGCGGCGTTGTCGAGCAGGTGG
>JBLNFC010000353.1:0-3995 GCA_050263355.1 Acidobacteriota bacterium | reverse complement strand
AGAAGAAGCCTCGCTTCAATATTCTGCTCCGGGATGACAAGACATATCCGTACGTGAAGCTCACGCTCGCGGAGCCCTATCCTCGGGTTTACGTAACTCGTCGTCTCAAACGGGATGGCAGCGCCTACTACGGTCCGTATTTCCCCGCCAATCTCGCTTATCGCATCGTAGATCTCATCCATCGAAACTTTCTGATCCCCTCGTGCCAGGTGGATCTCAACCGCACGCACCCTCGGCCGTGCCTGCAGTACTACATCCGGCGCTGTCTCGGTCCATGCGTAAGCGGACTCACGACGGCAGACGTCTACGGAGAGGCTGTTCGAGACGTAAAACTCTTCCTGGAAGGACGTCAAACGGACCTGTCGCGGTCGCTCCGAGCTCGCATGGCAACCGCGGCTCAGGAACAGCAGTACGAGAGGGCCGCCAAGTATCGTGATCTGATCTCCACCGTGGAACAACTCCATGAAAAGCAGCGAATCGCATCCGCGGAGGGAGATGACACTGATGTTTTCGGCTATCACTACGAAAACGGCATGCTAGCTGTAAACCTCTTCCATATGCGCGGCGGTAAAGTCGTGGATAGGAGGGAATTCTTCTGGGAGGACTTGCCAGAATTTGCCGTGCCACAAGAGGACCTGTCGACCCGAGTCTCAGATGTGGGTGATGCGTCCGACATATCTACTCCCACACTGGTGACCAGGGAGTTCCATCCCGGAGAGTTTTTTTCAGCTCTCCTCAAGCAGCTCTACATCGGTCAACCGTATGTACCCCGTGTGATTTATGTGCCGGTAGATTTCGAAGATCGTTCTGCAATCGAGGAACTGCTGTCTGATCAGCTCGCGGCCAGCGGTGGCCGTGCGACCCGAGTGCAAATCGTCATACCGCAACGTGGCGAAAAGCGATCGCTTCTCGATCTCGCAGGTAACAATGCAAAGCAGTCTTATGACCAACGCTTCCGCGTCATGAAGCCGAACCAGAAGGCGATTCAAGAGTCGCTGCAAGACACTCTGGGGTTGCCGGACTTGCCGGAACGAATCGAGTGTTTCGACATCTCACACATCCAGGGCGCTGAAACTGTGGCCTCGATGGTGGTGTGGGAAGACGGCAAAATGAAGAAATCGGATTATCGGAAGTTCATCATCAAGAGCGTGACCGGAGTGGACGACTTTGGCTCCATGCGCGAGGTGGTGACGCGCCGCTACAAACGGCTACAAGAAGAAAAGAAAAAGATGCCAAGCCTGGTGCTGATTGACGGCGGCATCGGCCAGTTGCACGCTGCCGCACAGGCGCTCGACTCTTTGGAAATTATCAACCAACCGTTAGCGGCTATTGCTAAGCGCGAAGAGATCATCTACGTCTACGGCCAGGAAGACGAGCCGGTGGTGCTCGATCACCACTCCCCGGTCCTTCATTTAGTGCAGATGATCCGTGACGAAGCTCACCGCTTCGCAGTCACTTTTCACCGCAAGCGTCGGCAGATGCGTGATCGCGCTACCGAACTCTCGCAGATACCAGGAGTCGGGCAGAATACAACGCGTCGCTTGTTGGAGCACTTTGGCAGCGTCCAGGCGGTGAAACAAGCAGACGCCGCGGCGTTGTCCGCAGTGGTTACACGCACGCAGGCGGAATCCATTTTGAATCACTTCCGCAACAGCAGTTAAGCGCCCGCTTAACCCATACAACTATTGCGCTTCGTGAGGAGGCGCGTTGTTGCCCATATCAACTGCCGCCTTCCAGCTGCCATCTTTCTGCTTCTTCCAAACCGTCATGTACTTTCCATAGCGCACGACGGGGTGGCCGTCCTTGTCTTTGCTCTTGAAGGTGTACTCGCCGTAGGTATAACCAAGATCTCCGGAAGCTGCCATATCAGAGCCGGTAGGCTTCCAGGTGAGACTCATCCCAGGCGTCCACTCACCTAGATATTTCCGAATTGCCTCTTTGCCTTTCACGGCAGATTCACCATTCGGCAGTTCGACGCTATCGTCGGCTAAAAATGTAACGTAGCCGTCCCAACCCTTTTCGGCGGTGGCCTTCTGAAATTCGGACTCCATCTTTAATAGCGCGGAAGCGTCGCCAGAACGCGCATGTGCAATCCCGAGAAACCCAAACGCAAAAAGAGGAAGTATCAGCAGATTAGGGACAAAGCGCAGTTTCATTGATTTCCTTTCCTTCGCGAAGCGAAGGAGATTCTACTGCTGGAACTCCTGATAGGCAAAACTTCCACCATCAGCATCGGGTCATCATTGCTGACAGAGGTGGCAGTGTGTGCGTCCAGCGATCGAATGTTCGCGCACTATGCGACTTGTCGCCACCGTTGTTGCCGGGGCGGTCAGGGCAGCTCCCACGGGCAACATCGCTGTTGTCGAGCGAAGTTGGATGCCGCGATCCGTGAACCTGGGAAATGCAAGACGCAGGGCCGGGGTGCAACAAACCGGTTCATCGCAAAGCTAGCGCAGAAACGCAAGCGGACCTGAGGCGCGCCCATTACGGGCTGCAACTCCTTTGGCTTGCGCAGGTGACACGGACGCCACCTTCTTCAGCTTTGGCGTTTTGTGGAAAGGGCCGGACGCGAGGTGACTCGCGAGCCATTCGTCCAAAGCTTCGCGATTAGCTGCGTCGACGTCTGTAAATTGGAGGCCGACCCGTCCATGTGCGTCGCGCCAGACCACCTCTCCAGACACGGTCATTGACTTGGCTCGGTCAGGAAGAACGAACTCCACCGTCAGAATGCCGCTGTTGGGCAGAAGAGTCTGACTGGAGAGCGCTAACCCTCCTTGGCCAAGGTCCAAAATACACACCCTCACTTCAGTGTGATTGTCGAGCTGCAGTCTGGCGGCTATTTCGACATCGACCCGAGGAAACTCGCGCTGGGGACGGCGCCCGATCAAATTACGTAAAGCGCGCAAGGAATTTCGCAGCCGATCTGCGGTCACCGGTTTGTAAATGACCAGATGCGTGCCCGTGCTGAAGGCTGTGCTGAGTGTTGTTTGCGCTTGAGCCAGCACTATGTAGAGGCTGTTTCTACACGATGTCATAGATCGTGCGCCGTCGAGGATGAGCACGGCACCGGACGGATCGGCATCGTCGACTACGATAGCGTCGAAGCGCTGGTTTCTGAGTTTCAACAAAGCCTGATCGGGATCGCCGCAAGGCTCGATTTCTAACTTCAACTCCCGAAAGGCGCGTCCCACCAGTTGGGCAGTGGGGGTATCTTGGCAAAACAACAGTGCGCGTAATGCCATATGTGCCGCTAGCGTATGGCTACCCCCAGAGACCCTCAAGTTACTGAAGGACGACGGAAACGCGTCCACTTTTCAAGCAAGGACTAGCTGATAAGTGCAACATTCCGCAGGGCTTGCCCGGCTCGCCCGAAAAGTTGTTTGAAGCGGCTGAATCCGTACCTGAGCATTCAGTGTCTTGCCTGCTTCGGCGAAGCCGTGAGTCTGTTTTCATGGAGCGAGACAATGCGACCCTCAACCTGGGTAAGCAGGGCGTACACGAATCGCTATGGGCTGCCAGGCCAAGTTCCCAGAGCCAACTCCGTCCTCAGAAGTAGCATCTGCCTATACCCGCAGAATGGACGCGAGCTATTCGCATGTCGTGCGAAATTGCATTTCAACGAAAGGCCAACACCGAAGGAGTCGAACGTGAAACGAGCCTTGGCACTATTCATCGTGGTAATGTTCTCCGCACAACTCTCCCTAGCTGACAGTGTCAAGATCTTTAACAACGTTTCTGCTTTTCTGCAGATTTTTCCCAACGACGGCACCGGCGGAAACATGGCCTTCAACTTTTCGGGCCCAGACCTGTCTCTGAAGGGCGTCGGAGGAACTGGCTGCCAATGGTGCTTTGCGGGAAACACGTTCGCTCCCGGTGAATCGCTCAATGCATCGATCTTCTTTGTGGGGATCGACTTTGTCACCGAGGGCAAAATCGGCCAAAATCATCTTGGGGCGGGTGAGGTCTCTTTAGGCTCATCTTCGATCACAGGCGGT
>JBLNFC010000352.1:0-6091 GCA_050263355.1 Acidobacteriota bacterium | reverse complement strand
TTGCTAGTTTGCCGCGCTAGCATACGGTCATTTATACTTTCTGTTTGCCTTACAGCTATTTTGTGGATTAGGAGCTCGCATCTTTCATGCCCAAACGCACATTCCAACCTAACCGGCGTCGCCGCTCGAAAAAGCACGGCTTTCGCACGCGGATGAAGACCAAGAGTGGCGCCAAGGTGCTTTCGCGTCGACGTGCCAAGGGACGCAAACGGGTGTCGGTGAAACCCGGTTTCCGCGAGTAGTCAACGACTTTCATTCCCCAAGTGTTTGAGGAAGTAAAAACAAATTCTGATTGCGAGTTGTTGTGAGCGCCCTTGCATCCGAGGAAAGTTCGTTGAAGTCCGCGCCGCCCATGAAATTCCCGCGCTCACTTCGGCTCTTGCGGCACGCGGACTTCGAACGGGTGTATGAGCGAGGGCGGCGGCATTTTTTGCCACACATGACTGTCTTCTTCTTGCGCCGGGAATCGGGGGAGGGCCTTAGAATCGGTTTCACTGTGAGTCGAGCGCTGGGCGGAGCGGTTGATCGCAATCGCATGAAACGTCGTTTACGCGAAGCCGTTCGCTTGCGCTGCTCGATCACGGAGTTGCCGGTTGACGTGGTGATCAATCCGAAGCGGTCGTTGCGGACTACTGAGTTTGAGACTGTATTGGACGAAATGGCTCGAGCATTCGAAAGTATCCGCCAGAAGTTGGTGGCGGATGTGTAGGAGTGTTGGCGTGACGACGAAAAGTGGCTGCGGCCCCCGCGTGCCCTTTAAGCGGACAGTTCAGTCATTGATTTTGGACGTGCTGCGTGGCTACAAGTGGCTGGTTTCACCGCTGTTGCCGCCCGCATGTCGCTATGTTCCCAGCTGCTCGGAATATGCGATGGAAGCCGTCGAACGTTTCGGCGCGTTGAGAGGCATGGCTATGTCGTTTTGCCGGCTATGTCGTTGTCATCCCTTTGTGAAGGGTGGCTATGACCCCGTTGCGGGGTCGCACATTTGCGAAGCCAGGTCCGGGGGCGTGCCCGGGCTGCAGTCATTCAACAGTTAGGAATCTTTTGCCCGAATATAAAAATCCTCAGCACGAGTCCGGCACGGAAAAGCGCCTTCTCCTCGTCTTTGCGCTTACGTTTCTGGTCATCGTGTTATTTCAGCCGATTCTGAAGAAGTTCGGGCCACAGCCCACGGTTGAAACCGAAAAGAAGACGACCACAAGCACGGCTCCTCTGCCGCAAACCCCTGCAAGTCAGACGGCAAGTTCTCCCGCATCAACGGCCAAGAAAATATCTCCCTCGCCGGTCACTGCGCAGCAGGCGAGTGCAGAAGCAGAAATCGTTATCGAGAACGATCTGTACCGGATCACTTTCACCAATCGCGGTGGCCAGGTGAAGTCGTGGATCTTGAAGAGATTCGATGATGATCAGGGCAAGCCTTTGGACCTCGTCAATGTCGCTGCGGGCGCTCGCTACGGCTTGCCTCTGTCACTGTGGACTTACGACGAAGGTTTGCGTAATAAGCTGAACTCTGCGTTGTACGTCAGCTCGAAGTCTGGAACGCAAGCCGCTCCCGCTGATATCACTTTTGAATATTCGGACGCGGAGCTCGCAGTCACCAAGAAATTCAGCTTCGATCACAGCTACATCGTGCACATTGAAACTAGTGTTCGCGACAAAGGCGCTGACGTCGCGGCTCTTCCCGTCTGGCCTTCCGGTCTGGGGGACGAAGCCAGCGCTGCATCGTACGCAGCCGTCCAGATTGAACATCAGAGCGGCGACAAGGTGACTCGCCTTCCAGTTAAGAAAGTCATCAATGGGGCTACTACCGCCGGACCATTTGACTGGGCGGGTATTGCGGATGCATATTTCGCGGCGGTTTTTCTCCCGGACAATCCCGCCGACGCCTCTCTGGTGACGCTGCGCAACTTTCTGGATGTCCCAAAGGATGCGCAGAAACCCAATCCACAGGAAACGACCAAGGTCGAGGTTCTAGGCGCGGGCGTGGGGAATTTGCGTGGGGCGACGGTCGAGCGCCTTTTTGTCGGTCCCAAGTCCCTCGAGGTCTTGGAGTCCGTCCATGTCGCGGGCATCCCCGATCATCCCGATCTCCGACAGATCGTTGACTTCGGTTTCTTCGGAATTATTGCGCGCCCGCTGTTCTTGTGGCTTAAGTGGACCTACAAGTACATGATTCACAATTGGGGATGGGCGATCGTTATCCAGACCCTGATCATTAACCTGGCATTACTGCCTCTCCGCATCTCGCAGATGAAATCGATGCTGAAGATGCAGAAGGTTGCGCCGGTGATCAAGTCCATCCAGGAGAAATATAAGAAGTACAGCTTGCGGGATCCGCGGAAACAGCAAATGCAGCAGGAAATCTCCGCGGTATACAAAGAGCACGGCGTGAACCCGGTGGGCGGATGTCTGCCGCTGATAATCCAGATGCCGTTCCTGTTCGCTTATTACAGCATGCTGAGATCAGCGCTGGATCTGCGTCACGCGCCGTGGCTATGGATCCGCGACCTTTCGTCGCCGGATCCATGGCACCTGTTGCCGATCGGTATCATTGTCACGATGTTCCTGACGCAACGCATGACACCACAAGCCGGCATGGATCCTGCGCAGCAGAAAATGATGAACTTCATGATGCCGGTCATGCTGGGCATCATCAGCTGGAACCTTGCCGCGGGACTATGCCTCTATTGGTCGGAAGGCAACATCATCGCAATCGTTCAGCAGGCGGTCATGAACAAGACTGCGCTCGGCCGTGAAATGCGCGAGATGATGGAAAAGCGCGCACGAAAGAATAATAAGAAGTAGTCGTCGGTCATTCTTGGCAATTCAAGTGTGCGAGTCTGGTGTCGAGGAATGAATTGAGCCGAGGCGGTTTGGCCCCTGAGCTCACGCCGAATGCCGGCTCGCCAGGCATGAGCGCTCAAGCGATGACTGGCTGGCCAAATAACAAGGACCAACGACTAGGGACGAACGACTGACTGCTATGCCTATTCCCGATAAGATCGCCGCCGCCAAACAGATTAACGAATTCCTGAAAGCCGTTATCGCCAACTCAGGCTTGCGTTTGAAATACCGCATTTCGGTGGATCCTCCAATCGCGGAAGATCGTGATTGGGAGCGTCCCGAGATCTTGGTGGAACTCGCCGGCCCAGATAGTTCCCTGCTATTGGAACGTGGCGCCGAATTGCTGCGGTCCATCGAGTTATTAGCTATCGAAATGCTTCGGCTGCCGGGCAATGAGCACGAAAAGATCAGCTTCGACTGTATGAATCACCGTGCCATGCGCCTTCAGGAGCTCCGAATGGCCGCCAATGTCGCTGCCGAACGAGTCCGCAAGAGTGGCATACCCTACAAATTTTCTCCTATGTCATCCCGAGAACGCCGAATCGTCCATCTCGCACTGCGTGATTTTCAGGACCTGCACACCGCCAGTGAAGGAGAGGGCGGGCGGCGCTACGTGGTAGTCTCCCGGAAAATGTAGCGATCTCGCTGAGTGTCTGCCAACCGACCAACACCAGCGACTAACGACTAAAATAAGCCCGTGAACCTTGACGACACGGTGGTTGCTATTGCGACTCCTGCCGGTCGCGGCGGCATTGGTGTCGTGCGCCTGGCCGGTCCAGAAGCAGTCTCAATCGCTCAACCCATGCTCCGCCTGACGCACACGCTGGAGCCCGGCAGGGCCGTGTTTGGCGAATTGGTGGAGCCCGAACCCAAGAACGACGTGCAGGCCGCCGCCATCCATCCCGCCGAACTCGATGGCGCCTCAGGCGCTCGCATTGACGAGGTGGTGGTTACATACTTTCAGAAGCCTCATTCTTATACGACCGACGATATCGTGGAGATCTCCGCTCACGGGTCTCCGGTCGTGCTTCGGCATATTGTCGAACTTGCTCTCGCTCGCGGAGCACGTCTCGCAGAGCCCGGGGAATTCACCATGCGCGCCTTCCTGAACGGCCGCATTGACCTGACTCAAGCGGAGGCGGTTCGCGACCTGATCGAATCACAAACTCTGTTCCAGGCGAAGGTAGCTGCTCAGCAACTGGAAGGGGCGCTCTCAAAGCGTTTGCAACCAATGAAGCAGAAGCTGGTTGAGCTGATCGCGTTGCTGGAGGCGGGCATTGATTTCGCGGAGGATGACATATCGGTGCTGCCTCCCGATCAGATCCTGAAGCACATTGCCGAAGTGCAGGTACCACTCGCAGAATTAGCCGGCAGCTTCGCGTTCGGCAAGATTGTTCATGAAGGATTGACACTAGCGATTGTTGGCCGGCCGAATGTTGGAAAGTCCAGCCTTTTTAACTGCCTGGTGGAACGAGAGCGCGCCATTGTTACCGCCACACCTGGAACAACGCGGGACTTGGTAAGCGAAACCGTTGCTCTGGGAGGAATCCCGGTCAAGCTGGTTGACACTGCTGGAATTCGACGCGCTTTGGACGAAGCCGAGAGCATTGGAATCAGGAAGTCGATGGAAGCACTTGCAGACGCGGACATCGTTCTGCTTGTCCTGGACGCTTCCGAACCGCTCGCGGACGAGGATCGCGAGCTGCTCATGCACGTGGAGGGCAGGACAGCTATTGCTGTGCATAACAAGACAGATCTCGACAGCTCAGAACTCTCCAACTTCAATTCTCGGCTGCCGGTTATACGAACTTCGGCAGTCACCGGTCTGGGCATTCCGGAATTACGTTCCGAAATCCTGCGCCACATCGCGGGCGACAATATTCCCCAGGCGGAGAGTGGCTTTTTGACGAACGTACGCCACCAGGCTCGCGTGAGCGATGCGATGAACGGCCTTGAAGCCGCGATTGAAGCAGTCGGGAACCAGGTGCCGCACGAGATGCTTCTGCTGGATCTCTATAGCGCTCTCCGTCCGCTCGATGAAATCACGGGTGCGACGACCACGGACGACATCCTCAACCTGATCTTTAGCACCTTCTGCCTAGGGAAGTAACGAGAGAACACCAGGCTCCTGTCGCTTACAGCGTGAACTCAAATTCGGCTACCAGCGGCAAGTGGTCCGAAGCGACCAAGGCCTTGCGAGTCCGATGTAAGCGGAAATTTCTGAGAGAAAGCCGCTCGTCGTAATAAAAATGGTCCAGGTGCAGAAACGGCAGAATGCCGGGATAGGTGCGGGCATACCGAAGAAACGCGCGTGGCTCGACGGCTTTGAAGGCCTTCCCCATGAAGCGCGAAGCCAGCCCGCGAGTCCATTCATTGAAATCGCCGACGACAATTCTTGGCCCGCGAAAGGCCGTTTGGTTCAAAACGTCCGCACTGAGCAAGCGCCGAACTTGATGGCGTCGCTCAATAAACCCGGTTCCCAAATGAACATTGAAGATGTGGAGGGCGGCAGAATCGCTAATTTGGAGATCGGTTCGCAAACAGCCGCGACGCTCACGCTTCCGCCAAGTTACGTCGTAGTTTTGACAAAGCTGCACCGGAAAGCGGGAGAGGGTCATGTTGCCGTAAGAGCCGCCGTGTAGAATCCGGTTTTCTCCGAAACAAGAGGCATAGCCCTGCAATTGAAATTTGATGCGGCGCGCCTGGTCAAACTCCGGCCTGCCGTCCTTCACGTCGAGGATCTCCTGGATCGCGACTGCATCAGCGTCCAGCTCCGTGATTACATCTGCAATCCGCTCCGGGTCAGTACGACGGTCGAGTCCACGACATTTGTGGATGTTGTAGGTCGCTATTCGAATGCGGCGAGTCGTCACTATTGCTGGCGTTCCAGCACCCAGCCTAAAAGCTCTGGAGCGCGCTCCAGCACTGGCCGCCGCCGCCATTGCTCGTACGTGACTCGCTCGCTCGCTGCAAGATCGTTTACGAAATCAGTTTCCAGCCGCTCAACGAAAGGGGAGTATCGCACCGCCAGATTCACTTCATCATTCAGGCCGAAGGAGCGATTGTCGAAGTTGGTCGAGCCGATCACTCCCCAGGCCCCGTCGATTAACAGGATCTTCGCGTGGATCATGGCGGGCTGATACTCGAAGATCTCGACACCCTCCTTCAGGAGCAGCCCGTAGGAGCGGCGGCTGGCGCTGCGAGTGAGCAAGTGGTCCGCCTTGCGTCCGGGGACGACGACCTTGAT
>JBLNFC010000351.1:0-7735 GCA_050263355.1 Acidobacteriota bacterium | reverse complement strand
GTCACGAGAATGGCCAGGATCTCGCTTATTTGACCCGCGTCAATCTGGACGTTACTGACCCCGCTCATCGCATCACGCTACTCACGCCTGTGGGCAGCGACGGTCTCACGCACTTCAATTCTATTGATGGTTCGACATACGATCCTTTCACCAATACTTTGCTATTCACGATGGAAACCAGTTTCCCGAACGGTGGCGTTCTTCAAGCGAGCTTGGGATGGCCGGCCACAGTCACGCGGATGGACGGTATTCTGGGTTCCTCCGGCTATGAAGGCATTCATCCCGACGGGAAGGGGAATCTGCTGATCATTGAGGATTCGGGTGGCGCGACCGTGAACGTTATTCCCACCGATCCAAACAGTCCCAAAGCGGCGAAGCAGCCTAACTCCTTTGTGTATCGGTTCGTTCCCTATGATGTTTCCGACTTGTCGAAAGGGGGCAAACTGCAGGCGCTTCAGGTTACGATTGGCAAGAAACCAGTAGTCTTCAATGCAGCCGACCCGGTGGGCGATGTGTTCTCCGAGGCGCAACTTAAGCTGCACACGCTGGGAACGTCATATCCAGTGAAGTGGGTCACCCTCCATGACACGGCCATTGATGGAACGGCTCCGTTCAACGCTAATGCGTTGGCCAAAGCTGCGGGAGCGACCCCGTTCAAACGACCTGAAAATGCCCAGTTCCTTCCAGGCTCGAATTTCCGCACGTTTTTCTTTTGCCCGACCGGAGACACGAATTCAGATTCTGGCAACCAACCAGCACTGGCGGCACGGGGCGCGTGGGGCTCGATCTTCCGAGTCGATCTCTCGCGTGACGGCGATACGGGCAGGATCGGGATTTTTGTTCTAGGCGACGCCGATCACTCTTCATTTGACAATCTAACTTTCGCAGACGCCAAAACCCTACTTGCAACCGAGGACCGCGGCGATGGCTTGCACACACAACTCAACAAGCTCGATTCTGTCTGGGCGTTCTTCCTGGACGGCTCTTCGCCCAAGCGTTTTGTCGCCCTTGGTCGGGACAGAGCATCTGAAATAGATGCTGGATTTCTGGCTGCCGGGACTCCCGGTTACCAGAATGAAGGTGACAATGAGCCTACGGGCTTGCATGTATCGGTGGGCAGCACTGCTATCGAGGGCATTCCTGGTACCACGGAGAACCTCGAGAAGCCGCGCGCTTTCCTCACCCGTCAACATGGTGAGAACGTGCTGTGGGAGATCGTGAAGACGAACTAGATTTGTCCGGAAATGGTCGAGGCCCGCTTGCTTTGGTAAGCGGGCTGCTTTTTTGGGCTACTGCGGTTCCATGTTCTCGTTGAGTTCGATCTTACCGTTGCGCTCAAGGTTGATGACACGATGAACGGGTTTGTATCCGGACAGCGTGATGTCGATCATGTAGTTTCCTGGATTCAGCAGGAAATCAACCGGCGAGGCCTTGTCGACCATGCGGCGGTTCACGGTGATTTGTGCGCCCTTGGGCTGCGTTTTCACCGAGACTTTAGCCATACCGGCGCCCTTGTCGCCGCCGAACAACTTGCCAAATTTGCCGACAGTCTTGATGTCATCAGTGATGCCGAGCGCTTTGAGCACGGGAGCGAACTTGAATGTCTGCCCGGCAACGAAGTCTGCTGTCACAGTCTCGTCGAGGTAGCCTTCCTTGCGCACGAGTATGGTGTGACTTCCTTTTTCACCGGTAATCTGCGCGGGAGTTACATGCCCGGTTGCTTTGCCATCGATAAAGATGGAGGCTCCGCCCGGCTCGCTGGAGATGCTCACGAAAGCGCCCAGCGCTTGCAGGTTGAACGATAAAGAAGACTTGCTACCTGAGCCCACTTGAAGGCTTCGGGTATCGGAAACGTAGCCCTGCTTGGCAACAGTTACCGTGTGTTGGCCAGGAGCAAGTCCGGGAATGGTGTAGGGCGTTACCCAGGCCGCATTGCTTTGGCCATCAATCTGGACCTGCGCTCCTTCAGGATTTGAGCTCACCATCAGCTCGCCGGGAACAATCACGGCCTTTGGCGCAGGCGCCGCTTTCACTTTCTTGGGCGCGTAGCGAGGCTTCACAACTGGCTCGGCTTGGGCTGTCTGCTCCGGTTCAGCGGGCGCGCTGTCCACCGCGGGCTGATTCTGTTCAGGTTGAGCTTGTGTTTCCGCCACCGACGCCGGTGCTGCATCTTCATCAGCGTTCTTGGAGTGAATGTAATAGGCAATCCCAAGAATGACGGCAAGAATCACCGCCGCCGAACCTGCGAGCGAATACACCATCAGCTTCGGCGGGACCTTCTTAATTTCGTTAACCGCTTTGCGCGCGTTCTCCCGCGTGACTACCTTTGGCTTCTCTTCTTTGATAACGCGAGGCTGCAGACGAAATGTCGGAGCAGGCGCTTGCTCGGGCTCAAGGGCGGGAGCGGGTGGTTCTGCCACCGGGACGAAATCTTCTTTCAGCGGAGGCAACTCATTTAGATCCGAAAAGCTGACCGTCTTGGTTACGCTCTGTTCAGCAGCACCCATCATTGGGTCGGTGCGGAACTTTGGGGGTGCAGCAACGGAAGGCTCTTCAGTGGCTGCCGACATTGTTTCGTGTGCGGCAGAAGCTTCTGACTGGCCGGAAGCGCCAGCTGAGCGTTTGGTAACCGAAGGGGCACTTGGGCCAACACCGGCCCCGGCTGCAGCCGCTTTCTTCGTCCTCCCGCCGGTGGATACGTTCGGCTTGGTGGGTTTGTCCACTCGGGATTCAAAGAGGCCTGGTGCTGCCTCGGCCTGACTTCGTGCCTCGCTCTCGTCAGCACTCTGCTCTATGTCACTCTGTGCAGGAGCAAATTTCTGACTTGAAGTCTCGGGTTTTTGCGGGACAACGAACTTTGCGCTGGTCGCGGGGGGTGCCTTCAACTTTTCCGGTATGACGAGTCCCTTGGGTGGCTTAGCATCTTTCGCAGTCTTGGCTTGAGTAGTCTCCTTCGCCTTCTCGAGATCGGCAAGAAGATCATGGCCGTGTTCGTAGCGTTCTTCCGGAGACTTGGACAGAGCGCGCATTATTACTGTGCTCACGCTCAGGTTCATCCGGGGATTGATGGTCGCGGGTGGTTCGGGTGTCTCGTCCAGGATTTTCTTTCGAACGGTTTGAATATCATCGCCCACAAATGGCTTCCGCTCAGTGACCATTTCATAGAGGATTGCGCCCCAGCTAAAAATGTTGGAGCGCAGGTCCATCACATCGCCCTTCACCTGCTCCGGAGACATGTAATAGAAGAGAGGCGGCACTTCGGCGCCTTTACGAGGCATCGCGCTAACCATGGTAGAAATGCCATAGCCGAGCACTTTTACGGTGCCATCCCACTGCATCATGATTTTGGCGGGTTCGAGACTGCGATGCAGGACTTCATGCGAATTCGCGTGGTCCAGAGCCAAACAGACCTGGCGGCTGAGATCGAGTAGATCCCAGATGGAGAAGCCTTCCTGGCGGGCAATCATGTTGGCCAGGCTGTTGCCTTCCACGTATTCCATGGCAGCGCAGAATTGCCCTTCAATTTCTCCCGCACCATATAAAAGGCCAATATTCTGACTGTTGAGAGTCTTGGTGCTTTCAGCTTCTTGAAGGATGAGCTGGATGAGAATGCGCGCGAGATCGGGAGGGAGGTCCAGCCGTATGGTCTTAAGCGCGATCGTGCGTCCGGCTTCTGGATCGTTTGCCTTATAGACTGCGCTGGAACCGGACTTCGCAATCTCACTGATGATCTCGAAACGCCCGATTTTGTTGGACACTTTTCGTTGCCTCAACAGCGAAATCGCAGGTAAACCTGCTTCAGGGAGCGCATCTCGACCCCGAAGCGGGGGAGATACAAAGGAAGAATAACCTGACCAAAGCACCGCTGTAGAGTTACCGAAGTCACTGAGCACGCCAGCGCTGGCAAGCCGCTAAGAAGGAGTCGTGAGCCAGGCCTGGAGAAGCTGCCGGACTTTCGCGCCCTCTGGCTTACGACGAACCGCGTCTATCACCGAGATGTACAACCGGGTGCGACGGCCCCGGAAGGCTACCCAGTACGGAATGCATATTTCACCGGCAAGAGGCGCAGCCTCGATGCGTAAATTGCGCATACGAAAACAGCCCTTCTGGAACAGCATGCGACGGACCTTCTCTACCACTAGGTCGCGAGCGCGATCGACGTCGAGGCGAGCTGGAGGACAGTTGCGTGTGTCTATCGAAAGCAATTCAGACGAATCAGGAATATGTTCGAAGTGATAGAGATCGAGCGAGCCGGACACCGAATCCAATCCGAGGACCTGGTTGTCATGCCTTCCGGCGTTCCAGATAGTTACCTGAAACAGACCAAAGGGAACGTAAAAATCTGCGACCGACCGCACCGGACCCAATGCAGCGGAACGGAAGATGCCCGGAATACCCTGCGTGAACTGTTCGAGCGCCTCCTCCCGGCTTACATTCAGTCGAAGGCTGCGGATGCGCGGCATTCCACCTTATCGGAAGTAGATCCAGAGTCCGACCACGGTAGCCACCAGCAACACGCTAAATGCCACATTGATTCGATGTTCACCCGGCGTTTCTGCTGCCGGTTTTCGTCCACCGGTGGTGAAGCTCAC
The DNA here is from genome assembly GCA_050263355.1 of Acidobacteriota bacterium. Taxonomy (GTDB): domain Bacteria; phylum Acidobacteriota; class Terriglobia; order Terriglobales; family Acidobacteriaceae; genus Gp1-AA122. The sequence goes on along the minus strand of JBLNFC010000351.1, from coordinate 3,143 downwards.
ATCCATTTTTTCGCCGACGGTAGCGAAGGTCAAGCCCGCAAGTTTTTTTCGCTCCGGTGCGGGACCCAATAAGCTCACAACGATGAGGACCAAGGAGCAGACCACAAACATGAAAATTGCGTAGTGCAAGAAGTTCATGTCGACAATCCAGCGCAACAATCCATTTTCGAAATAGTGGCCGCCCCGTCCACGATCCATCAGTTCCAGAACAAAACGCACCGCGCCAAGAATGAAGCCGGTGAGAAGGGAACTGATCGCGCCGCCGGCATTCAAGCGCGTCCAGAGAATACCGAGAACGAAGCAGGCGGCAATCGGCGGACTGATATAAGCCTGCACGCTCTGCAGGTAGATGTAAAGCTGACTACTGATGAGGTGAATGAATGGAACCCACAGCAATCCGAGAAGGACCATGAAGCCGGTTGCAATGCGCCCAAAGTTGACCAGGTTGGCTTCGTTCGCCGTGGGCCTGATCTTCTTATAGAAGTCCAGAGTTACCAATGTCGAAGCGGAGTTGAACACCGAACTCATAGCGCCCATAACGGCTGCCAGCAGGGCAGCCAGCACAAGTCCGACCAAGCCTGTGGGCAGAAGGTTGATGATCAAGGTCGGATATGCAATGTCGCCATTGAGCACCTGCCCATCAGGACCAAACCTGAACAAGTCGCGAAAGAGCGCGAGAGCAATGATTCCGGGCAGTACCAGCATGAAGACCGGCAGGATTTTCAGGAATCCCGCAAAAATGGTACCAGCCTTTGCATGTCCTTCGTCTCGCGCCGACAGCACGCGTTGGACGATCACCTGGTCCGTACACCAATACCAGATTCCAAGGATTGGTGCGCCAAAGAAAATGCCTGTCCATGGGAATGCAGGATCGCTCGCGGGCTTGATCATGTGAAAGTAGCCGGCAGGAACTGCGGCGCGCAGTTGCTCGAGTCCGCCCACCCTATGCATGCCAATGAGCGTGAGAAGCACAGCCCCCACGATCAGGATCATGGTCTGCACCATGTCGGTGTAGATGACGGCGGCGAGTCCACCAGCGATCGTGTATATGCCCGTGGCAATGACGAGAACGATCGCTGTCTTCCACAATGGCCACCCAACTACCCGCTCAAGAACTACGCTCGCGGCATAGAGTTGCACCGAAATTTTGGTGAAGATGTAAGCGATGATCGAAATGCTCGCGAGGTAAACGGCGCAGGATCGGCTGAATCGGCGCTCCAGAAATTCCGGCATCGTGAACACATTCGATCTCAGATAAAAGGGCACGAACACCCAACCAAGAATGAGAAGGATGAGACAAGCCAGCCACTCGAAATGGCCAACCGCAAGGCCAGAACTGGCACCCGCGCCGGATAGACCTATGAAGTGCTCGGTGGAGATATTGGAAACGAACAGAGAAGCACCGATGGCAAACCAGCCTACGTTGCGGCTGGCAAGAAAATAGTCAGTTGAGGTGCGCTCCTTGCGCGCGAAGTACATGCCGATGCTGAAGACCAGGAGGAAGTAAACGGCGATGATGGCGAGATCGACGCCGCTCAAGGCCATATGGGTGAGATGCCCGGCATTCTCCATGCTTGAACCTCGGTAGGTAGTCAGAGACCGATACTGCCTGGTTCCGCTGGTCGACTAAATCGGTTCACTTTTCTGGAAAGCAACTGACATAACAAGCAACTTATATGACGTAACAAGCAAGCGAATTTACATTACGCACAGGTGAGCCGCAATGTTTTTGTCTTGCAGCACAGGCGGCGAGCGCATATGCAGTTGCATCGAGAGAAGAGCCCGTTGCTAATGCCGATGGCAGTTCTCGGCAAACACTGCAACGGCGAGTTGGCGACTAACAATTTATTTTTTGTAAAAGCTGACGGCTGGGTTGTGAGGGCTGCTCGCCATCATTTATCCTGTCGGAAACAGATAGTGTCGCAGTTAGTATCTGTAGGATCCACTCCATGACCCTGACCCGCTTCGTCACCAAAAGCGCTTTCCGCAACAAGCGGCGGAGCGTGCTGACGGTGCTCAGCATCGCGTTCTCGCTCCTCCTCCTCACGCTCATGATGACGATCTGGCATGCCTTTTATATGAGGGAGAACAGCGAACAGGAGTCGCAGCGACTGGTCACCCGACACCGCGTTTCGCTGACCTTTATGTTGCCCATGTATTACCGGCAGAAGATCAAAACGATTCCCGGCGTGGTAGACGTGGTGCCAGTGCAGTGGTTTGGGGGCCTCTATATTGATGACAAGCCCGAGCATTTCTTCGCCAACTTCGGAACTGATCCCGACAACTTTTTCAAAATCTATCCTGATCTGAAAATACCGCCGGAACAGGTATCTGCGTGGCAACATGACAGGCAGGGAGTGGTAGTCGATGTCGGGCTCGCCAAGAAGTTCGGCTGGAAGTTAGGCGATCGTATCGTATTGAAGGGGACAATTTTCCCGGTGAATCTCGAGTTGAATATTCGCGGAATCTTCGAACCGAAGACGCCCACACAGTCCGTGTACTTCAACTGGAAATACGTGGAAGAGGCGGTCGCTTTCGCCAAGGACCAGGCAGGCACGTTCGGCATCATGGCGGATTCGCCTGAGCACGTCAGCGGTATTGCGGCGGCGGTCGATGATATGTTCCACAATTCTCCGCAGCCCACCAAGACTGAAACCGAGCGAGCATTCCAGCTCGGTTTCATCGCCATGCTGGGAAACGTGAAGGCATTCATCTTGAGCATCTGTGCGGCCGTCGTGTTCGCCACTCTACTGGTCTCGGCGAACACGATGGCGATGTCGATTCGCGAACGAACACGCGAAGTCGCGGTGCTTAAGACACTGGGCTACACACGCGGGACGGTGTTGGGTCTTTTTGTCAGTGAGGCCGTGGTTGTCGCGCTCATTGGCGGCGTATTAGGCATTGTGGCTGCAACGGGACTTATCTTCGCAATGGCTCACTCCCCGCAAGGAGGACTGTTTCTGGCAGGAGTCAAGGTAAGCGCGCCCACGGTACTGCTCGCGATCGTGGTAGCCGGCCTGGTGGGGTTTATCAGCGCCATGGTCCCGTCCTATCACGCCGCGAAGGTCGATATCGTCGAGGGGTTGCGCTACATCGGGTAGCGATCAGATATGGCGATTCCAATCAGCTACAACATCCTCAAT
>JBLNFC010000350.1:0-2832 GCA_050263355.1 Acidobacteriota bacterium | reverse complement strand
CATAATCGCCATTGGAGTTGCCAGGCCGAGAGCACAGGGGCAAGCGATGATCAGCACAGCAACTGCGTTAACCAGCGCTTTGGCGAGACGAGGCTCAGGGCCAAGCAGAAACCACGCAGTGAAGGTAATCACCGCAATTGCGACCACGGCGGGGACAAAGTAGCCAGAGACACGGTCGGCAAGACGCTGAATGGGTGCGCGACTTCGCTGTGCTTGACTGACAAGCTGAACGATTTGGGCCAACAGCGTTTCGCTCCCGACTCGCTCGGCGCGCATGACGAGGGTTCCGTTGCCGTTTACCGTCGCTCCGATAACGCGCGTTCCCGGACCTTTTTCCACCGGAAACGACTCTCCTGTAATCATGGATTCGTCGACACTGCTGGTGCCTTCGAGAACCAGTCCGTCGACCGGCATTTTTTCCCCGGGCCGAACCCGCAGCCGATCACCCCGTTGGACCTGGTCAAGAGCAACATCTGCCTCAGAACCGTCGGCTTTTAGGAGGCGAGCGGTTTTGGGGCTCAGATCGAGCAGGGCGCGTATTGCATGACTCGTCTGGCTGCGGGCACGGAGTTCGAGCACCTGGCCCAGCAAGACCAGCGTCGTGATCGCCGCGGCTGCTTCGAAATAAACCGGCGGGCGCCCGTTCATGCTGCGCAGGGCAGGCGGAAAAAGCTCCGGGAGTATTGTTCCCACGAAGCTGTAGGCGTAAGCCACCCCCGTCCCCATGGCAATCAGCGTGAACATGTTGGTGGAGCGGTTCACGAGCGAATCCCAGCCTCGTTCGAAGAAGGGCCACCCTCCCCAGAGCACGACTGGCGTGGCGAGAAGCAACTCCAGCCAGGGAAGCGATGCTCCGGACATGAGGTGCTGAACGGGCATTCCTGGCATCATGTGCAGCATGTCGATACCGACCAGAGGCAAGGTCAGCACCAAACTGAACCAGAGGCGGTGCCGCATGTCGCGCAATTCCGGGTTCTCTTCTTGGTTAAGCGTCACTGTGCGCGGCTCTAGAGCCATACCGCAGATGGGACACGAGCCCGGGCCTGGCCGAACGATCTCCGGGTGCATGGGGCAGGTGTATTCAACCTTCGACGTGAGAGGGCGGTCCGGCTCCAGCGCCATCCCACACTTGGGACACGCGCCGGGACCCGTTTTGCTCACCTCCGGGCACATTGGACAGATATATTTGCGGTTGTCCTCAGCTGGCTGCGTAATCAACTTCTCAGCTGGAATTGCTTTGCCTGGCATTGGTTGAGCATACTTTTCAGGATGAGCTCGAAACTTCTCTGCGCAACCCGCGGAGCAGAAATAGTAAGTTTCACCCGCGTGCACCAGCTTGTGCTTCGCAGCGGACGGGTTTACATTCATGCCACAAACGGGATCTTTTACGTGCGAGCGTGCTTCACCAACACTCTTTTTCGGCGAGGCGGGGCCGCCTAGCGTTACCAACGTCGAACTCACCGCAGACGCTGGCTTCTCCAGATACTTTTCTGGATCGGTTTTGAATTTTTCCAGACAGTGAGCGCAACAGAAATAACAGGTTTGTCCGCGATGGGAATACGTAAACTTGGCTGTGCCAGAGTCCACGGTCATGCCACACACAGGATCGCGCGTCGTCAGGTGAAGGGGCTTGGTCGGGTTAATGGACATTGACTCCTCCAGTGCCACAGCTGGCCTTCACTGATGCTGACGCGCGCACCTACCAAACCTTACAGTCTAATCCGTGGCAGAGAGAAAATTTCAGCAGGTGCAGTCGAAGCAACCGGATCCCGCACAGGATCCGCATACCGCAACGAGACGCTCACGTAACGAATGGCGGGCACGATGCAAGCGTACATACGCAAGGTTGCTGCTGATGTTTCGCCCAGCAGCATAGGCCTGAACGGAGTTGCCGGCCATGGTTACGTCGCGGAGCGCATCCTGGTACTGGGCCTTGAGTTTGACCAGCTGCGCCGGAGCGCAGGGACACAACGCAGGCGTGGGTTCAGGAGCGGCGATCTCCAGTTCGCCGCTACCTTCTTGCATGGCGAGAACGCCTCTGGAGCTGCGGCGATGGTGATCGATGACGGCATTCCTCAAAACTCTATAGATCCAGGCTTCGGCACGAGCTTCCGACCGCAATTGTGACTTCCGCTCCAGAATCTTGATGATGAGTTGCTGAAAGATCTCTTCGGCGACGTCCCGATCCCGCAATCTACTTAGCAGAAACTTGATGTATTTAGTCCGTCCATTGACAAGAAGTTCCAAAACAGCACGGTTCGGCCGCACGGTTTCGTGAGCGCTTGCAGTTGCGCGATTTCGCATAGGGTTCACTGGCTGCTGTACTGTCTGATTCGCCATGCTCTATATTGGATTCGGTTCCGCGGCTCGGCTGGGAATGCCACGTTCTGAGGTACTTCTAAATGACACAGATGGAAGTCAGCTTCCGGTACGGTGCTGTACCGGGCGAACGGCAAATGCGCGCACTGGACACAATGCGGGACGTTTATGGCATCCGGCGCCTGTCCTTTGATAACGCAGGACGAGTCATCAAGGTCGAGTACGATGCTTCGCGTCTGAAGGAGCCTGTGGTAGCTTCCCTGTTAAGAAAGGCTGGAATCGATTTGCTGGAGAAAATCAGTGTGATCTGAAGGGGGCAGCAACCCGGGGGAGGGTTATGCTAAGTGCTGTGCGGAAACTAGAAGTAAAGCAATGGGGCGCCCAAGAAAACCTCTGGCCGAAGTTTATTCTCAAGAGCGCCCCGTTGCGCGCCACTTCGTCTGGGCGCTTATATTGCATCCCCTGTGCCAATTCTAAATCACTGAAAACAATCGCCCCCGAAAGGTGGCGTTG
>JBLNFC010000349.1:0-5012 GCA_050263355.1 Acidobacteriota bacterium | reverse complement strand
TAATGGGAGCCTATTTTGTCCTGTATCCGCGGGCGCGCGTTCTGACCATCGTGCCGCTGATTATCTTTTTCACCTTCTGGTGGCTGCCGGCATGGATTGTGCTGGGATACTGGTTCCTGGTGCAATTTCTGAGCGGAGCCGCCACGGCCATTGCAGCCACCAGCCAGACTACAGGCGGTGTCGCCTTCTGGGCGCATGTGGGTGGCTTTGCGGCAGGCATCCTGCTAATCAAGCTGGTCCCACCGCGTCCGCGGCGGTACAGCTACAGGTGAGTTCTGCAGCTGCGGCACTATCTTTCTGAATTGTTGGATGAACCAAAAAGATAGGAACGACGCCGGTTCTGGATTGGCACGTTCGTCGCTGCCTGCTCGATTGCCCAAGACTCGCTGGTTTCACAAGCTGTCGTTTCCCAGTTCCCTTGTGGCCGTATACTTGCACCCCACGACTGTTGTGGGGGTGCTCCGTGAAAGCAACAGCTTTTTGGCTGTGTCTTGTGGGCGTCTGCATTCCTTTGCTGGCTTCTGGCCAAGGATCCCATTTTGCTGCGTCGGATAAGTCGGTAGCCTTGGTCGACGCTGTTCTTCTCCCGGGCGAGCCTTTGATTTGGCCCATTCGTGCAGCTCTAATCCAGAATTACACGACTTGCACCAACTGCTTGATCAGACGTTGCCTCGTGGTCGGAGGCAAGCTGAACGGCTATTGCCTGACGGGTGCACGAGGCGGCATTTGCCATGAGAGTTACGATCCGACTCACTGCCCTGCCGGAAAGCTGCCAAAGGCTCCAGTGAAACGGCAATGTGGACCATCCGTCTCGGTATTCACAGTCGACAACTTGCGGGCTTGCCAATAGACGACTATCGCAGCTAGAGCGTGCCGCTCGCAGGCAGGATCACCAGTTCTTCCACAGTAGCCTCCGCCGGCACGCAAAGCGCGTTCACCACAGCTCGGGCGACCGTTTCGGCTTTCATCATTTTCTGGCGCGGCGCTTCCCGCCAAAGAGTATTCCAGATGTCCGTATCCGTAGCGCCGGGTAGAAGCGCGATAACGCGAATCCCATGCGGCCGCAGTTCCTCGCGCAGTGTATTGGTTAATCCTAAGGCGCCGTGCTTGGAGGCATTGTAAGCGGACGATCCGGGGAACACGCGTTTCGCGGAGATGGAAAGGTTATTGACGATTGCACTGCCACGATTCATCAGGGCTAGCGCGGCACGCGTAACCAGAAACATGCCTGTAAGGTTGGTCTCGATGACCTCCTGCCACAGGCTGATCTCGAGCTCGTCGACATTAGCCTGTGCGTGAGCAATGCCAGCGTTGTTGATCAAGACATCCACTCGTCCGAATTGCTTCTTCACCGCGGACATGAGCCTGTCGATGGAAGCCGGATCACGAATGTCGCAGGGCTGGATTAACGCTTCGGGTTTCTGATGGTCCAACTCCCTTTTGAGCTTGTCCAGAGTGTTTTTGTCACGCGCAGTCACTACCAGTTCGCAGCCTTGTTCGGCGAGCGCATGGGCTAAGGCCAATCCAATGCCGCGACTGGCACCGGTAATCAGTGTAACTTTGCCGCGCAGCAAGTTAGACCGAGATGTTTTTTTGGCCAGCGCTTAAACTCCGTTCGTTCTATTGCGAATCAGAGAGAGGAATTCGGACCGTGTCTCCTGTTCCTGGCGGAAGCAGCCCAACATGGCCGAAGTTACCGCGGCCGAGTGCTGCTTTTCGACACCGCGCATCATCATGCAGAGGTGCCGGGCTTCAATAACCACCCCGACACCTTGCGGTTCAATCGCCTTCTGAATACTTTCCGCGATCTGGGTGGTAAGCCGCTCCTGTATCTGCAGGCGCCGCGAGAATATTTCGATCAGCCGTGGAATCTTACTCAGACCGATCACTTTGCCGTTCGGGATATACGCCACGTGCACCTTTCCGAAGAATGGCAGCATGTGATGCTCGCAGAGACTGAACATCTCTACATCTTTCACGATGACCATTTCGTCATAGCTGACTGTGAACAACGCTCCCTTCAGCATGGCGTCGGGATCCTCTTTATGGCCGCGGGTGAGATATTCAAGAGCACGCTGCACGCGCTCGGGCGTGCGGACCAGACCCTCACGCCTGGGGTCCTCACCTAAGCGAACAAGCATCTCGCGTACGAGTTCTTCAAAGCTGGCGCTGGTTAATGTGGCTGGTTCAGAGGTTTTCATAGTTGGCTTCCCGTAACTTATTCCGTCATCGTTCGCGGGGCGAAGACGTATGCATTGATGACTGGCACAAGCGCCTTCAGTGAAGCATTTCCGCATTCCCCGCATACTCGAACGAATTCATCATGGTTTCTTCGATTCTCACCTTTTCCAGATGAGCGCAGCTGAATTCCCGGCGCAAAATATCGTAGATTTCCTGACATAGGTTCTCGGTTGTGGGCACCTGGCTGGCGAATTCCGGCAAGGTGTTCAGATTCTGATGATCATAGCGGTCGAGAATGTGCCGCTGCACAGACCCATCCAGGTCCAGGAGATTGCAGACCATGCCCGTGCGCTGATCTACTTGCGCGCTGACAGTCACCTCAACGTGATAGTTGTGACCGTGCCCATAAGGATTGTTGCACTTGCCATAGATGGCGCGGTTTCTCTCAGTCTAGAATTCATCGTTATGAAGCCGGTGCGAAGCCGAAAACAGGTACCGGCGGGTCAGGTACGCTTTCATACTTCTCCGTAGAAGTCAACGAACAGGTCAGGCGTCTCATATACCCGAACGCGGTGAAGCTTGGCGGCCTTCAGCTTGGGTTCGAGGCGCTGCCAAATCGTGATCGCGATGTTCTCGGTTGTAGGTATCAGCCTGCTAAACTCCGGCACCTCTTTATTGAGGAAACGGTGATCGAGCGCATCGAGCACTTCCCTGTTCATCAAGTCTTTGAGTTGCTTCAGGTCTACCACGAAGCCTGAACGGGGATCGGTCTCACCCCTGACTGTGACTTCCAGGGTGTAGTTATGCCCATGACCATTCGGGTTGTTGCATTTTCCGAAGATTCGTTGATTCTCCTCAGGCGTAAATTCCGGATTGTGGTAGTAATGCGAAGCGGAAAACTCGGCCTTGCGCGTCAAATAGACCATCCCTACCTCGGGCTCCTCACTTGATTGATGCCGCCCGCGCTGTCGAGGGCGCAGGGTTGTGCTGCGGCCAGGGGGCCGCTATCCGAGTTGAGTCCAGATGCGTAGCTCCTTCCCTTCCACTGAACTGTGCCCCGCTTATGAGAGAGTTGCGAGCGCAGCAAAAGATACGAGAACATGGGTAACCCGAGAACAGCCAGCAGATTGGATGGCCAGGAGAAGTGGGCCGTGCGCATGCGTCTCAGAAACGAAAGATAGAGCACTGCGGAACTTGCGCCTATGACACTTGCCAATGCTGCACGGCTTTCAGCCGCCGCAAGAACGCTGATCGTTGCTCCGCAGACGATTCCCGAAAATTCGGCCAGACGAACAACTGCCAAGCGAGACGTTTTCGGGAAGAGCAGCACAAGGTTCTTCGTCCACCCCTCGCGTAACTGCGCGAAGTCCCGGTACATGCGCGTGCGTACCGCGCCGCGTCCGTAAAGAAGGACGGTCTTGCCGCCCCGGGCTTTGACCAGTCGCGCCAACGCCACGTCTTCCAGTATCTCCGTGGCGACCGCCGCGTGTCCTCCCACCTGTTGATAAGCTTCGCGCGACATCAGCAGATACTGACCATTGGCCGCCGCCGTAGGAGAGGCAGGATCGCACACATCGCGCGGACGATAGGTGCGGGCGAGTTCGGCAAAGATGACGGGCATGACTGCACGCTGCCAGAAACCATCGACCTCCTGCTCGGGAGAGTAAGAGAAGAGTGCCGCCGATCTTTGGGTGGCTTCTTTAACGCTGTGCGCCAACGATCCGGGAAGATGCACCGTGTCCGCATCTGTGAACAGCAACCACTCTCCGCGAGCCTCCTTTGCGGCTGCTACCAGGGCGTTATTCTTGCCCGTCCACCTGGCGGGTAGCGGTTGGGGGTCGATAACTCGAACTCCGGGAAAAGACAGCGCGACCTCACGCGTTCGATCTGTCGACCCGTCATCTACCACGATCACTTCGAATGAAACCCCGCTTTGCTGGGTTATGGACGCAAGACATGCTCCAAGCGAAGCTTGCTCGTTACGTGCCGGGACGATTACTGACACTTCGGGACCGCTCCGCACTGGATCGGATGCCATGATTCGAGGAATTAAATTATTATAGAAGATGTGAGAAGGTTCGTTGCCCCGATTGGACTTCTGGCCATAGTCATTCTAGTGGGTTGCTACGGCGGCTCGCGCCCGCCCCGTATAGGAAATCCCGCTCCAGACTTCACCGTACAAGACGCGGAACGCAAATTCACGCTTAGCCAATATCGCGGGCAAGTCGTCGTCCTGAACTTCTGGGCCACATGGTGTCCGCCCTGCGTGGAAGAGACGCCTTCGCTCGTGCAGATGAATGAGCGCTTAAAGAACAAAGGCATCACGCTGGTGGGCGTGAGTGTCGACGTGGATGACGATGCCTACCATCGCTTCATCAAGGCCCACAAGATCGACTATCTTACTGTTCGCGACGTCAACCAGAAGAGCAACAATCTTTACGGCACCTTCAAGTTTCCCGAAACCTACATCATCGATCGCAATGGGACGCTACGCCGCAAGTTCATTGGCGCGGTGGATTGGAACTCGCGAGAGGTCACGGAGTTCCTGAGCAAGCTTTAATCAGGGACCAGGCTGAGAAGAACTGGCCGGCCGTAAGCCGCTTCGGTTCCGACATGGAAAAAATTTTCAATTTTATGCTGCGCGGGTGGCCGGGGCCCTGGTGTGAGCGCTAGGTACTTTGTAGATTGCGCTGGGAAATCGATTCTTCTTTCAGACGCACGAACCACAAATAAATTTCGTCGATTCTCTGAATGTCTCTTGTAAGTACGGGCTGGTCGGCGTACTTGACGATCGTAGCCTCGTCGTAACGCTCCTTGAGGCCCGCGACAGT
>JBLNFC010000348.1:0-2771 GCA_050263355.1 Acidobacteriota bacterium | reverse complement strand
GACCCCATGGACCGTTGACTCCAAGATCTGCAGGGCCCAGATTGCGGTCGCGAGAGCCGAATCGCTGAAACAGAAAGTGCTGCGTCACCCGGGCTTCGAAGCCATGACCCATGTCGATGGCAGCTCCCCACGAGCGTTCCCATCCGATGCCATCCATCGACCAGGTATACAGGCTTTGCGGAACATTCCTGCCGAACAAAAACGTTGGGGCACCGAAAAACATCAGACGCTTCAGCGGAGTTCTCGCGAACGGCCGAATTTCCACGTAACCGGAAAGCATGTAGCGCACGAAGGCGTTGCAAGTTGCGCTGGTACCGCCATAGCTGCGGGCGTTTGCCGCACAGAGATTGGGATCCGGCTCATTGTGAGGTGGTGCGATGTCGAACTGGGTATAGCCCCACACGAAGTTCTTGGGGAAGAAAAGGGGGCCACCGTGCTCCGGAGTCGAAACGGCATTTTGCGCCCACAGAGGGCAGGCGAACATTACAACCACGGAAAGTCGGATCAACCACTTCATAGGGCCTCCGCTTACTTTCATGGCGTCTTGTCCCGAACGAAACTCGTGCTGGATGCGGGATTCGGTGATCGCTCGACGCGGCGCGCTCAACCGAAAGAACTGGCACTCGGGGGAGAGCGAATTCTTATTCATCTTGCTCGTAATGGCAAGTGTTCTCTTCGGCTCTGTAGATAAATCCTACAATTTTCGTTCCGCTCAATGCGATTCTCGGCTCCGTTTTTCAGCAGCGAGCGCGTATGATGTTGCCCAGAAAAAGAAGCTCACCTGCAGGGAGCACGCGGGATCGGCGACAGCGCAGAGTGAGCGGACGGTAGAAAACGCGCGACCTTCCTCATGGACTTTGATCAGCTGGAAACGTTCCTAGAAGTGGCCCGGCTTTCGTCCTTTTCACGAGCGGCGGATCGACGTTTCCGAACCCAGCCTGCGATTTCTTCGCAGATTCGTGCAATCGAGGAGGAAGTAGGAGCCAAATTGCTGGATCGCTCAGGCGGCAAAGTCTCGGTGACCGCTGCCGGCAAACTTTTCCAAGCATGGGCCGAGGACACCCTCAAGACTCGCAAGTCCCTGCTCACGGCAATTGCGGAGGCGGAACATGTGCCTCGCGGAGAGATTGTGGTGGGCGCCAACGAGGGCACGTGCCTGCACATCCTCCCCGAGGTCTTTGCTGATTTTAAGAAGCAATATCCGACTGTGTCCGTCAGTATCAAACGGGCTGATTACGCCCGCATCCTGGAGAGCATCATTGAAAACGCGGTCGACTTCGGCGTTGTCTCTCTTCCAGTAAGCGACAATCGGCTGACGGCGGTGTTGATCCACCAGGACGAGTTGGCTATTATCGCGCCACCTCAGCATCCCTTGGCCGCGTTGAAATCGGCATCGCTCGCCGATGTGACGAAATTTCCCCTTCTCTTGCCCAAATCAGGTCATACCCGCGATGCCTTGGAAGATCTGTTTTACGAACGCAAGTTGAAGCCGCACTATTCTATGGAACTTGATTCCAGTGAATTGCTGAAACGATTTGTCGCTGCCGATGTTGGAGTGGGATTCATCGCGAGATCGAACGTTCAGGAGGATGTTAAGGCAGGCGCGCTGTGCGTCATTCGAATCTCAGATGCGCAGATTCGTCGTGACCTCGCCCTGGTTTTTCGCAAAGATAAGGCGCTCAGCCGGGCTGCCTTAGCGTTCATCGAAATTGCTAAGAAACTCAAATCGGCGGAAGTGGCTGCGTCCAAACTGTAATGAAGATCCTTATCTTCGCAATCCTCTTTATCGGTTTATCCACCTTAACCTCGGCACAGCGGCAAAATACGCCAAGCAAGCGTCGCGCCGGCGCAGTTTCATCTTCCGCGCACAAACTGGTGGATATCAAAATCACAGGCAGCACGCAGTATGCCCCGGCAGCGGTTATCGCCACCACGGGGCTCCAAATCGGGCAAACGGTTAACGAAGAGAACTTTAAGGAAGCGGTTCAGAAGCTGGGCGAGACGGGCCTGTTTTCCAATGTCGGCTACAGCTTCGGCTTTGATCGTGAAGGGACCAAACTCACGCTGGAACTCGCCGATAATGACAAATTGGTGCCGGTTGAGTTCGACAACCTGGTTTGGTATTCCAGGCAGGAACTACTGGACAAGATCCGCCAAGCAATTCCGTTGTTCCAAGGCCGAGTGCCAGCAAGCGGAGATTTGACCGACCAGATTGCAGATCTGCTTTCCGTGATGCTGGCACAAAAGAATCCGCAGCTGCACCTAGACTACTTGCGTTCGGGCACAGGAGCGAATCACGCGATTGTTTTCTCGGTAAGCGGCACTGAAATAAAAATCGGCAGAGTCGAGTATCCCGGGGCAAGCGCCGCGCACTTGCCCGCACTAACCGCTTTGAGTAAGAAGATCGAAGGTGCTGACTTTCAGAGCTCCACGCTTTCGCCTTTCATTAAGCTCGATCTGCTCCCGATTTACCGCAAAGATGGGTATCTGAAAGCGAGCTTTGGAGAGCCTATAGCTGAGGTCGTCAGCGATAAGCCGGACGAGACAGATGTCAACGTCAAGCTGCCAGTCCAAGAAGGAGAGCAATACAGTCTGGATAAAATCGCGTTCAAAGGGAGTTCCGCTTTCCCGGAACAAAAGCTGAGAACGTTGATTCATTCCGAGCCGGGGAAGCCGGTTAACGAAATTCAGCTGAAGAATGACCTGGAATTACTCCGGCGGCTCTACGGAACACGTGGTTATGTGAAAGCCGTCGTAGAACCCGAAGCCGA
>JBLNFC010000347.1:0-9334 GCA_050263355.1 Acidobacteriota bacterium | reverse complement strand
GATTTAGACACTCTCGGAGGTCCCAATAGCTTTGTAGAAGTTGCTGGCGACCTCCCGGGGGTGCTTAACAACAGAGAAACCGTTGTGGGCTGTGCAGATACGTCGTTTGCAGATCCTAGCTTTCCCGAATTCAGCCCTCTTCTCAGTCCTCCTGCGCCAGATCCTTTCATCTTTCACTCGTTCCGATGGAACAAAGGGAGGATGACAGACTTAGGCGCCTTGCCGGGACATAACAGCAGTTGCGCAACATGGATCAGCAGGAACGGGCTAATCTCGGGCATCTCATCAATCGCGGCGTTCGATCCTGCCTTAGGGGGCCTAGCCGCTCATGCAGTCTTCTGGAGAGATGACGAAATTATTGATATCGGAACATTCGGCGGAGCTGAGAGTCTTGCACTGGGAGTGAATGATCACGGCCAGGTAGCTGGATCTGCAACCAATACGATACCCGATTCGGTCAGTGGGTTCGGCACACAACTGCGAGCATTTCGGTGGCAGAACGGAGTCATGCAAGATTTGGGCACCTTAGGCGGCCCTGACGCCTTCGCCACAAGTATCAATGATAGCGGGCAGGTCGCCGGATGTGCCAATACCGACTTAGTCAACCAGGACGCATTTCTTTGGGAAGACGGCAACATGATCGACCTGGGCAGCTTTGGAGGTTCTTATGCTTGCGCGTTTCAGGTCAACAATCATGGCCAGGTGATGGGGCTGTCCACTCTGGCCGGCGATCAAGTACAGCACGCTTTTATAGGGGACCGTCGAGGAATTCGCGACCTCGGCGACTTCGGAGGAAGTGTCGTTGAACCGCTTTGGCTCAACGAAAAGGGGGAAGTTGTTGGCAAAGCCACTTATCCCGGCGATGAAATAGCCCATGCGTTCTTCTGGAGGAATGGCGTGATGACTGACCTGGGAACGCTTTATCCAACATGCGCTAGCAGTGGCAGTGTCGCCTTGGGAGCGAACTCAAACGAGCAGATTGTGGGCAACTCGTGGTGCGACGACATGGCTGCTGGCTTCTTGTGGAAGAACGGCGGACCCATGATCGATTTGAATACTCTCAAGCCTTCTGACTCGCCTATGTATTTGTTCGGGGCACAGAACATCAATGACCGAGGAGAGATTTCAGGGTTGGGGTTCCTCCCCAAGAGTGGCGAGATACATGCTTTTCTGTTGGTCCCATGCGGAGAGGACTCTACGGTCTGTCGGGAAAAAACGGAGAGCCCGATTGGCGAGGCGAGACCCAGAGTCGTTTTACCTGAGAGTATCAAAGTGATGCTTAGGAAGAAGCGTCAGCATCCTTTTCACATTTTGAACCTGCGGACGCCGAAGAGCTAGTCCCCCGACCATCGTCCTACGAACATTGAAGGAGAAGACCGTGAAACCCAGACCGTTGTCGTTTGTTATCGCGATCATTTTGGTAGCTACGTTGGGCCTGCCTCGGCAAGTGCATGCCCAGCATGTGCGCTACAAACTGGTTGACATCGGGACGTTTGGCGGACCGGAGAGCTACATTAATCCGAGTGGCGCCATTGGGAGTCTCAACCCACTAAACAGCAGTGGAGCCTTGGTCGGTGGTGCTGGTACATCCCTTCCTCTCGCAATAATCAACAACCCAGTTATCTGCGGAGGATTCGAGGGTTTCATTCCGTTCGTCAATCATGCCCTTGAATGGCAGAACGGCACACTGACCGACCTCGGCAGCTTGGCAGGGCCAGAGAACTGCAGCGTCGCTACCTCCATCAACTCTAGTGGGGCTGTCAGCGGGCATTCAGAAAACGGGGTTATTGATCCTGTTGCTGGCTTTAATGCCTTTCATGCGGTGCTCTGGAAAAATGGCTCCATCTTCGATCTGGGAACGCTGGGCGGGAGCGTCAGTGCAGGTTCCGGTATCAATCGGTGGGGCCAGGTGGCTGGTTTCGCGCTGAACGATGTTCCCGATCCTGTCTCTATCTATCATTTCCAGATTCTAGGTTCCACGGCTGGTACGCAAACTCGCGCATTCCTCTGGACTAATGGTGTGATGCGGGATTTGGGAACGTTGGGCGGGCCCGATGCCTGGTCCAATTTTGTTAACGATGTTGGGCAGGTCGCGGGCTCTTCGTACACCGACTCGATTATCAATCCTGTTACTGGGGTACCCACAACTCACCCATTTCTTTGGGATCCCGTCAATGGAATGACCGACCTGGGAACATTGGGAGGTTCGCTAGCAGGCTCCGAAGTTGCAAACTTGCAGGGCGCACTGAACAACCGCGGCCAGGTAGTAGGTGGATCGTACTTAGCAGGGGATCAAACGTTTCATCCATTTCTTTGGACGAATCCGGGCCCAATGCAGGATTTGGGAACTTTGGGCGGCGACAATGCAAGCGCAAGCGGGATCAACGATGCCGGGCAGGTTATCGGCGTGTCCGATTTGCCTGGAAAAGTGCATCACGCATTTCTCTTTAGTAATGGCGTCATGAACGATCTTGACACGCTACACGGTGACTCATTCAGCACCGCATCTTCCATCAATTCTTCGGGACAGATTGTCGGGCAATCCTGCCATCAGTCGTGCGAGAACCACGTCCAAAACCGTGCCGTTTTATGGGAGAACGGCTCCATTTTTGACTTGAATACGCTAATTGAAGGCGGTCACGCAGGTCTGACACTTTCCCTTGCATTTGCGATCAATGACCACGGCGAGATCGCAGGTATTGGGCGACCTCCCGGATGCTTCGCTGATACGGCTTGTTCCCACATCTTCCTGCTGATCCCCTGCGCGGGCACAAACTCGTGTGCAGATGATGGTCAAGACAACCCTTGAAAAAAATGGAGCGATAGGCCGCAAGGCAATACGCGAGCATGCGGTGGTCGAACTCAATCTTAGATGCAACGAACACCAGCCTGTGCGGGAGAAGAAGAGCACTTCATTCGAGAGAACGTTACACGCTGAGGACGATCTGCATAGGTCGGCCGCACAAGGAGAGAACTCTGTGAAATGCAAGCCATGGGTATTGATCGTTGTTGTTGTGCTAGTGCTGCCGTGGAGCGTGATGGCGCAGAACCTTCGCTACAAATTAATAGACATTCCCACGCTAGGCGGCCCCGGAGTTATTGCTCAGGTCGATGGTTGGGGACTTAGCCAATTCATCAATAACTCTGGAGTTGTTGTCGGCGGCTCTGCCACGGCCATACCCGATCCCAATGCACCTGGTTGCGACGACTGTTTCCTCATCCACGCCTTCCGCTGGCAAGACGGAGGCATACAAGATCTGGGTGCGCTTCCCGGTGTGAACTTCAGCCACGCGACGTCGGTAAATGCGCGCGGCTGGGCTACAGGCGGCTCGTTCACTAGCGACATTGACCCGCTCACCGGAGGTCCGGCGGAGCACGCCGTGCTGTGTACAGACGATGAGATCGTCGATCTTGGCACATTAGGCACAGGCGTGGACAGTGCCGGTCTATACATCAAAAATAGTGGCCAGGTCGTGGGCTTTGCAACCGTCAATACAGAGCCCGACCCGTTTGCCTCGATCGGCTTAACGCCGTTCGCCTCGCATACGCATACCTTCATTTGGAAAGGCGGAATCATGCAGGACCTTGGCACGCTGGGTGGGCCTGACGCATTTGCCACCGCGGGCGGATGCAATCTTGAGCGCGATGGCCTCGTAGCGGGAGCCTCCTTTACAAGCTCGAGTCCAAACGCCAGCGGCTTTCCAACCCTGGATCCGTTCCTGTGGAATAACGGCACCATGGTTGACCTCGGAGGCCTTGGAGGTACTTTTGGCTTCGCCCAATGTGTCAACAACCGCGGCCAGGTAATCGGCCAGTCGAATCTCGCTGGGGATGAAGTTCAACATGCATTCGTTTGGGAACAAGGAACAATGAAGGACCTGGGCACCTTGGGAGGGAGTTTCTCGCTGGCAATTTGGCTCAATAACAAAGGAAAGGCAGTTGGCGGTTCTGACACCACCGGTAACGAATCGTTCCACGCTACTCTCTGGAGGAAAGGTCAAATTCACGATCTAGGAACTCTTGATGGCGATTGTGCGAGTCTGGCATTTGCAATCAACTCGCAAAACCAAATCATTGGACAATCGTTCAATTGCGAGACCAAAACCGCACGAGCTGTTCTTTGGAACAAGGGAACAATCGTCGATTTGAACGAAGTGATTCCATCAGATTCGAGCCTTCGCTTAACCGAAACATTCAACATCAACGAACATGGAGAAATTGTGGGTCGCGGACTGCCTGCGGGGTGCGACAGCGGCGACGTCTGCGGCCACATTTTTCTCCTAGTACCTTGCGATCGGTCTCGCACTCCAGCTTGCGAAAGCAACAACACGCCACTAAATAATCCAGCATCGGCATCGACGCAATACGTAATAATGAATCGCGATGCTGATACTACAAAGGAGTTCGTTGCTCGAATGCGCGCTCGGCTAATTCAGCGATACAAGCCCAAAATGGCTGCACGAAATAACTAATCAGCAGTGGCCAGGGCACATTGATGGAACCTTGTGTCGCTGATTGCGCTCGCTCCCGATGAAAATTTGATGAGCGACGCGACGCGCCGGAGCGTGTGGATCCGCAGCTTGGAAGGTCCCCAGCTGCTCAATGCTTAAGGCTGTGACCAAAAAGCCGGTTGCAGAGATCGAGGATGGCGCGCGATCATAATAGGGCGAGACGCGAAAACAGCGGCGATAATCCAACCTCTGCACCACGTCAGTCGGTACGAAAGACCACTACGTCTCTGCAAATAGCCTAAAGTCAGCGACTTACAAAGGCGTTGTGCGACCGGTTTGTGCGACCGTCTGAAGCGAAACACCCCTATCGCCAAAGCTTCACCCCACCGCCAGACCAGGTCGCGGCCATCTCGCACCTCGTAGGAGTCAAGCCTAAGTGCTTGTCCAAGTGACTCTTACAGGAGTGACTTACCCGGTGGGAGTGTCCCCCAAGTTCCTCTAACGGTGCAACTTCGCCTGACAAAAAATGCACGAAAGCAAGCGTCCTATTTCTAGGCTGTTTTTAGGCTATTTCGAATGGGTTCCTCTCCCCTGACAAGGGCTATCGATTGGGGCTATCGATTGGCGGCTCCGAGTCACGCCGCTGAGGCACGACGGTCGGTTGACGATAGTGAATCAACCAGAGACGTCGCAAGTAAAACGGCGACTCGGACCAGGAGTTCCTTTTGGAACAAGTAACGGTGCGGTAGATCCCCTTTTGAAGGCCCGTTCCAGCTGGCTTGCCTGCTTGCCATCCTGCGACTCATCGCCTAAAACGCAAACACGGTGTTCTCGCAAGTGGCTGTTCGATTGGCTGAACTCTGAAGAGTGCAGAGACGGCGGGGAGCCTCAAGCCGGCAATGATCCGGTACAGCCCTTCGGGGCCAGCGAAACGTCCTGCGACAATCCGCTCAGGGAAGAAAGAAGAGGAGCGGGTTTTTATCTCTTGTAGCCTCTGCGCTTATCAACCAAAAACGGGCACACCATGTAAGTGTGCCCGCGAGCGTTTTTCAACGTAGGAGGAGGCTTTGTGTCTACCAGTAGCTGAAGTTGAGCCTATCGATATAGACATCGTACGGATCCTGATTCTTGTTCCCGTCTTGCTGATAATTGATCGTCACGCCGTACCAGTTATGGCCGTTGCCATGACTCTCCAGGTGGTTAAGGGTCGACGTTTTGCCATTTAAGGTGATCGACTTGAATAGCAACTGGTCGTTGGAAGTTCGCTGCACCTGAAGCACCAAGTGATTCCATGCATTGTTAACGGGATTGCATGGAATACCAGTTTTGATCCAGTGTTTGCCGACATTGTCCCAGATGTGCCACTCGTGACCGCCCGCAATACGACATTCATGTCCCCAGATGAAGCCTTTTCCACCAAAGAACTGGTTAATGTCGAATTCGAGTGCCTGCGACAGCGAGATGTTCTTGGCAAAGAAGTAGACGTCGTAAGTGAAATTGTGCAGACTCGGAATCAAGGTCTTGCTGAAATCGTGAAGACCTTGGGACGAGAAGTCACCGATGAGGTGGTTGTTCCAGAGTGCATCGGCGTATTGCGTCTTGCCTCCGATATGGTGCTGGATGGAATTGCTGGTGGGTTGATTGGTGCCTACCCCGCGCCACCACACCAGCTCCGGACCGCTCGATTTACACCAGCTGCAAATTGCATACGAGCTGGGTAACAGAGCAAATCCCTGCCATCCGCCCTTCTGGTGAAGGTTGGAAAAGGTTTTGCCGCTACTGCCACCGCCACCCGATCCGCCGACATAAATAGTGACCGGTCTGCTCGACGACCAACCGCAGTGGTCCCATTCCTGAACAACGGTGTGATAGGTTCCCGGACTCAAGGTGAGGAGTGTGTTGATCTTCGCGCCGCTGACATGGTAAGCGAGCTTGCCCGGAGCGGTGTAAATGCCCATCGCCGCAATGCCTTTTGAACAAGTTGTGTTCGCGGTCGCGACGTACTGCACGGTAGTGGCAACGTTGCTGTTGTTTGTTGGAGCACTGACCCACACTCCTGCGAAAGCGGAGGTGGCCCAAGTCACAAAAAAGGCGAGGGGAAGGTAATACAGTCTCATGACTGATTTTCTCCAGCGTTTCCTGTATAGGGATTTTCGCTACTCTACTGAGCCCATCTACTCAGTCTCAAGCAAAATCGGAAGTAGAAGAACATTTTTTGAGGAATAGAAAATGCGAAAACAGCGCATATTTACTGTGCCAAACGGGTTTTGGTTGAGGCAGCGATTACAAAAGAATTACGAACAAAATACTCGGAAGTACATGCGCATTAAGGCAAACACCTTAGTCTGCTAAATGCGCTGTTTACGGCAGACGCGCATGCGAGGCGCAACAGTAACAGCGGAATTTCGGGCGACATATCGACCTCTTCTCAAGAGTGAGAGGAAGGCGTTTTTGTTTGAGCTAGTTACCAATGTAATGTGCACAGAAATTTCCACAGCACGGGATCATCTACTCACGGGTAGCATGCGTTTGCAGCAACCCCGCGTCGCTTCGCATTAAAAGCTGGAGAGGTTTATGCAATTTATGCGTCGGTATTTTTGTGCATTTGTGTGTTTGACAAGCTTCGCCCATGCGGGTGTCTGGGTGTCCGCACCTACCAACAACAGCAATGTAGCCACTACCGTGCAGTACGTGGCAAAAGCCACAAGCAGTTGTTCAAAGGGCATAGCCGCTATGGGCATCTACACTGCCCCTAATCAGCTCGTTTACACGGTGCCCGGTGCGAGTCTGAACACGCTCTTGACATTGAATCCCGGAACCTACAACACAGTTGTGCAAGAGTGGGACAACTGCGGATGGACTTCCAAAACCAACGTCACCATTAATGTCAGAGCATCCACCAGCAGCGTTCCGCGTTCCAGTCATATTTGGATTATTACCGAAGAGAATCGCAGCTACGAAAGCGTGATCGGCAGTCAATACATGCCGTACTACAACACCTTGGCAAATACGTATGCTTTGGCAGCGCAGTATTATGCTAACCGCCACAGTTCGCTACCCGCGCTGATGTGGCTGGTGGCGGGTCAGGACGTGACTACCAACAACAACACTACCTCCTGCTTTAATGTCGATAACGTGGTCCGGCATTTGCTGCTTCAGGGAATGACTTGGAAGAGTTATCAAGAAGACTTGCCGTACGCTGGCTACACTGGACTTAGCTGGGGGAATTACGTTCGCCGGCACAACCCGCTAATTGACTTCACGGACGTCTGCGCTCCCAGCCAGAACCTGAACAGCGTCCCCTACACTCAGCTTGCGAAAGACATGGCCAACGCTGCGACGCCCAACTATATTTACATTACTCCCAACCTGCAACACGACGCTCACGATGGGACGCGAGCGCAAGCCGACGCCTGGTTGTCGAAGGAAGTCCCCAAGATCCTGGCTCGTCCCGAATTTCAATCCGGCGGAGACGGCCTTCTGTTCATTGTTTGGGACGAGGGAAATCTCAACACCGACAATCGCTGCAACTCATGGACTTCAAGCGGTTGCGGAGGGAGAGTCGCCACTCTCGTGATTGGCCCGAAGGTAAAACACAACTTCCAATCGCAAGTCCTCTATCATCATGAAAATCTGCTTCGGACAGTGTGCGATGCGCTCGGCTTTAACTCCTGTCCTGGTGCAGGAGCTAACGCGGCTCCCATGTCAGACTTCTTTTGAGACGTTTAAGTTCGTCGAAGCCGGAGGGCCCGAACCGAGTTGGGTAAGTGCAAATGGCCTTTCCCCAGTTACTTTGCCAAGAGCATCCTAAGTGCCCTCTTCGTTCAACCTCTGCCTGGAGCGCAGAAACTTCTCTATTTTCCAAAGAAGGAGAATTCCGGTAGAGCTCGGCATATACGGCGGCGTTTTAGCAGAGTAGAAAGCCGTCAGGCTGCATGCTGTTCAGCCTGTGACCTGCCTCGATTTTCTCATCCATGTAGAACTGAGGATCTCAGCGTTTCGGCAAACTCGTTGGGCGTGCGATAGCCCAGACTGCTGTGCGGTCGCTCGCTGTTGTATTCCTCTCGCCAGTTAGAAATCTTCGTTCTGGCATCGGCCAGGTTCCGAAACCATCTGGCATTTAGACATTCATCTCGCAGTCGTCCATTGAAGCTCTCCACATGACCGTTCTGCATCGGACGGCCGGGCTGAATGTGAATCAACTGGATCTTGCGTTCCTCGCACCAGCCCAAGAAGTGCCGCGAGGTTAGCTCCGGCCCGTTGTCACAACGAATCGATTCCGGCATGCCTCGCTGCTCGATCGCTTGTTCCAGAGCACGAGTTACGCGCTGACTCGACAAACTGGTATCTACCTCCAGGGTTAAACACTCGCGGGTAAACGCATCCACAATCGCCAAGATGCGAATGCCGCGTCCTGTCGCCAGGGCATCACAGGCGAAATCCAGCGCCCACTCCTGGTTCGAGCGCATCAGCAGTCGTCCTTCGTTCGCCGGACGCACCAACCGTTTCCTCCTCAGCAGCCGCACCATCAGCCTTTCCTCTCGGTACAGCCGGTAGATGCGCTGCGCACTTGCCGCATGCCCCCGCTTGTTCAACAGCACATGCAAACGCCGGTATCCGTAACGCGGCTTCTGCCGCGCCAACTTGACCAACTCTTCCCGCAGTTCCGCGTTGTGATCCGCTCGCGGCTCATAACGATAACTGCTGCGGTCTAACTCTACGAGCCTGCAGGCCCGGCGCTCACTCATGGCGAACTCCTTCATGGCCAACGCCGCGTCCGCCCTTAAGCCGGCAAGCTCCAGCCGTCTTTTCGCACGATCGGCCTTCAGCGCTTCTTTGTCCAGGCTGAGGCCACCAAATGTTTCAACCGGCGGTTCTCTTTC
>JBLNFC010000346.1:0-2513 GCA_050263355.1 Acidobacteriota bacterium | reverse complement strand
AGGCAGCGATTCAGGTCGAAAAACTCGGTAACCAGCTAGCTAAGATGTACGACGTCGATATTCTGTGCGGGTATTCGGTGGGCAATATTGAAGTGGCGACAAACGATGAGGTTTTCCAACGAATCTGTGCAGAGCATTCAGCCGTTTATTGCCCGTGAGAGGCGTTTTCCAGACAGGCTGAAACATCACACGAACGCACGAGAGACTGTAACATCAGCACCACATCGGCATCAGTATGAAGTGATCCAATCGGGGAGCTTCTCTCATCAATCTGAACTGCAAAGGAACTGCTGATTGTTTAGTACCGGAGTTTGCACGCTATGCCGCTGATTTGGCCTCAATGTCGGGATTGAAAGAGATTCGGGCGGCTTACTTTCGGGCTCGCGGCTAATCTCCCATCAAGCCGCACCTGGAACATCGTCCGAAAAAGGTTCGCGAAACGGTACCCGGACTTCAATTCGAGTCCCTGAGTTCCGGGAGGATGAGATCTCGATGGATCCGCCTACTGCTCGGGCCCGCTGTTGCATGCTTTCGAGCCCCAGTCCTGCTCCTTCGTGAGTGGGATCGAAACCGACTCCGTCGTCGATAATCCTAAGCGATACTCGCGTATCATTGGCACCCAGTTCCACCTGTACGTTCTTGGCTTGGCTATGCGCAATGATGTTATGCATCGTTTCCTGCGCGATGCGATATAGAGAAAGGGAGATCGAGGGCTGCAATTCGTCCGGCAAATTGCCCATCGTCAAATGAATCGAAAGGTTTTGCCCAGCTCTCACTTCATCGCACAGTCTTTTCAGAGCTTTTGCCAGGCCTAGATATTCCAACTGCGTCGGGTAAAGACCGTGCGAAATCTCACGCGCCGTATCGGAAATGATCGCAACCTGACTGGACAAATCAGTCAAAGCGGGCTTCAAAGACTCATCGGATCTCGGTATAAGCGTATCGAGCGTTACCTTTACCAACGCTAACCCCTGTCCCAGGTCGTCGTGAAGCTCACGTGCGATCCGGCGACGTTCTTGCTCCTGTGCCTCAATCAAGCTGCTACTCGTCCTGCGTAGTGACTCCTGCGTTCGTCGCGCCTCGGCCATGATGGACGACAAGAACATGAGCGGAACAGCGACGACGCAAAGTAAGATCTGCAGAGACAGAATGTTCTGCGACATGGAGGCATACGGGAACGGTTCTCGTCCGTGCATCGTGTACCAGGTCGAGACCATCGTGAGGGACAAGAGAGAAAGGCTCAATCCACCCAAGCCGAATCGGGCAGCAGCCCACAACAAGAATGGAAGAGGAACATACAGCAATGCCGGAGTCGTCGCAGCCGATAAACCCTCCACGCCGAACACCAAAACGGCAACTAGAACTGTCGCGACCGCTAACAGAGCGGCCTCGCCAATTCGAGCTGCACTTTCCTTCCGAATCCGAGGAATTGGGTTTGAGCGGCAAAGAACGATCGGTGGGACAATCGTCAGTTCGGCCAGCGCATTAGTCCAAAATCGCTCAAGACTAAGTGGCCAATAACCCCGACCCCAGCCAGTAATGACCACGGCAAAAGCATCAAGGAACGAGGTTGCCAAGGGGGCGAACAGAACACCAAAGATCACAAAGATGAGAACCCCACGCACGCCGTCGAGCCTTTTCGTGGAATCAGTGAATCGTGTAATGCAATAGGCCCCGATTAATGCTTCGCTGCTATTGGTTATGAACCAGCCGCCCGCTGTCCACGCCGGGACTCCGGTCTGTAGTTGAGCGACCATGTGAGCCGCAAAAACTGCCAGAAAGAAGGTCCACCATTGTTTTCGTGGAGCTAGCAGTAAGGCGGCCAGAAGAACGGCGTTGGGAGGCCAGAAAGTCGAATTCGGTTGACCGCTGGGAGTCCAGGCAAAGCCGATCCTTGTCCCGACGTAGTAGCTGATTCCAACGAGCAGCGCGGCCCCCGCGATCGGCAGGATTCCGTTAGCTAGATCATGAGACTCGTCGGTTTGGGATGTGGAAACACGCGCGGTCCTCGTTACTGAGTGTGTAGAGAGCAACACTCTGCTCCTCACTGTCACCTTGTTGTTACCAGGTCACCAGCAGTCCCTATTGCACCCAAATCATACCCAGTTTGTCCGTATCGTCAAGGTAACGAATCCATTTTGTTCCATAATCAGAACAGGCGGAGTTTTGTACGCTGCTGCTGACGCATTATCTACAATCGGCCGTTTGCTCTGACTACTGATTTGCTCGCCATGTACTACTTTAAGAACCTCGCGACTGAGGGGGTGAAACGAGACTACAAACGCGTACCCCAGCAAGTGCGGTGAGGAGAACAACGCCGAGGCCAATAACCAAACCAGCTAAACTAACTTCAGTCCAGATCTCGGCGTCGCGCATTGAATTAGATTTTGTTGATCTTCCGAGAACGTGAATCGCACGTGCGTACATCACAAAGTGCGGGAAAGAGACCACTGCGGAAGTGTCCGCCCGGAGTGGATTGTCGGCAAACCTTACCTTGGGATTACTTCCCGCTT
>JBLNFC010000345.1:0-4847 GCA_050263355.1 Acidobacteriota bacterium | reverse complement strand
CGTGAGAAGTTTTGAGCGTGAGAGAGCCGATACTGAGATGGCTTCCTCGAGAACAGAGATCCAAGTATTCCTGTAACTTTGAGGGAGCTTCGCTGACGAATTCAGACAGTGCTTTCCCAAGAACATCTCCTTGTGGCGCTTGCAACATTTCTAATGCCGCACAATTAGCCCACAAGATTGTTCCGGCTGAATTGAGAAACAACATGGACTCAGGCAGTACATCTGCAAGCCTGAGGACCTGAGGGTCGAGACTCATTTGTGCCAGTTCTGGAAGTACTCTCTGCCGGCCACCGCCTCGCTTTGGACGGTCTGCTTCAAGTGCACCACGACCATGCACTCGGCGGCACCCTGAGCAATGGTCTCCTGCAATTCGACTTTGGCATAGCCCAGATTCTCCGCCGCGATGGCTCCGAAGACATTGGACGTCATCATGCACATGGATGGTCGATTCGACACCATTCCGCCAAACGGGCAGGCACGATTCCGGAAGACGATTTTGTCCTCATCTTGCGTGACCACATAGAAGTCGCCCTGAATGCGCCGCTTCAGATCCACAAGGACTTCGGCAACCTGCTCGCGGGACAAGACTGGCGTTTGGAGTGCCGAACGGTACTCGTTATTGATCTGATCGCCAATCCTCTGTCCTACCACGCTGATGTACCCTGCGGCGTCCTTCAGGCCTACCACGTCTTCCAACGTTCCGGCCAACTCGCGGAGGAGACTGCGCAGAAATATGTCGCGGTCGAGGGGCACTTGGGCTTGTTGAATGACTCTTAAGGTACTAGTTGCCGTTACCAAAATAGCCTCCAGAGACCGGTTTCGCGCGCCATGCGCGCCCAGTGTACCTAGAGGCATGGTAACTCAATATACATAGAAATCTGTATACGCCAGGCCCGAAGTTGAGAGGCTGGGCCGGCGTGCCTATTCGCGGCAGCATGGGTCACCGACAGCAGTTTCTGCGGCAACCTGCCAGCGGGAGCACGCACAATCTGAGTAAAGTTGAAGGTAGATGTCGTGGCCCAAAAAGAGGAATGGCAGACGCTAAATCATTTTGGAGGATCCAGCGTCTGCCTCGCTTCGCGTCGGTTTATGCGCAGTGGCTACTTTATAGATGAGGCCATTTGACTCCACAATAATGCTAATACCGTAGAGCGCATTAGGATATTCCTGTATATGCCAGGCATTGCAGTCGATTCATGTGGCCCTCCTCAGCCGGAAAAAAAGAAGCGGCTCTCTGTTAGTTTCCGAACAGAGATCGACCCGGAACTCGCGCCTAATACATATTCTGCCGTATTCCTTTCGAGCTTCGTGCGTGAGATAAGACAGGGAAGCCGTCACACACAACACCAGCCACTTCGTTCGCTGGGATAGGGGTGCCCCATGGTATCGAACTGCGCCAATCCAGCTTGTGCCACTCCGCTTCGATATTTAAGGGACGGAAGACTGTTTCAATTCGAGATCAAGGCAGTTTCTGGAGCAAATGGTGACGAAGCAGCAGCGCGGAAGCGCAAGACTTCCCGGCAGGTCTGGCACTATTGGCTGTGCGGCCGCTGTGCCGCAAGTGTCACCTTGAAATTTGATGGTCAGCACGGTTTGAGGTTGATCCCGCTTCCGCCAACGTCCGCGCAGTACCCGGCAGCGATCTCTCAACTGGCTTCTTAGAATCCTTCAATTCCCGAGCCAGGCTCCCGAAGGAGCCTGACCCCGTCGATGCTCACCCCCCGTTATCAACCTTTAGGTTGTTGGTGACGGAGAACACTCCAGAAACACTCTTCGCCTGCATTTCGGCTACCTGCTTATCCATCTGCCGCGCCACGGCACCCTCGAGCGTGACATTGCCGTTCTTAACAATGATATGAATCGTCGGTACCGCCCGCAAAGCGTACTGACTCAACACGTCATTTCCATAGATGGCCCGATAAACAGCGCGGCGGATCTGGTCATCGTTGGGCGAGGTTGGGAGCACGTCGATGTTGTTAACTACCTTCTCCACTCCCTCTATCCGCTTGACGGCGTTTTCGGCGTCCGACTTGGTGGTTGGACGAACCGTAGACCCTTGCAAAATCACAGTCCCGTCGGGTTGGACTTGGTAGGCGAGGTTATCGAACACACCATAGTAGGGGAGCAAAAGCAGCTCGTGACGAACTTCCCGAGTGATTCGGTCCAGGGCGGCTGGGCTCAGTTTATTCCCCTGGTCTCCTGACGCGGAACTCGCGTTACTGGAGCCAGCGCTCTGAGCGATGGCCGGCGACTGGATGCACAGCATTAAAGCAATTACAAGCAGGACCGAACAGGTAACTTTCATACTGGTTGTCTCCTGACGTTAGTAGAGGATGGTAAGTAGAAGCTGAGGATGCGGAATGTTTTGCAGACAGTTCGCTAGCTTTGGCTCCAATCACTTTCCATGTCCATGCTGTGATGGAGCTTTCCTTCTTGCGGTTGTTTATTGAACGTGCGCGCCCCTTTGCGACAGGACCGAACCAAGTGGTTGCTGATTACGGTGCCCGGCGAGCTCGATACTCTTCTTTGCGGTTGGCGTCCGCGTGGCCGCTCTTCTGATGAAAAGCCAATCCGAAAGACGGCTTCTCGCGTGTGCCGGTAATTTTTATCGGCAATACGGTGCCCGCATCTTCACCTTTGAAGAATGGGTCTACTGCTTTGAGGAAGAATGACTTAAATCCCGTGGTGGTCTGAGATAATTTTGCTTTCAGGCGCAGCTTGCCTTGAAAATTAAGCTGCTCGGAATGAAGCCCATACTCTCCACTCAAGTTGAGAGTTGCGCCGGGGATAGCGAAGGTCACTGTGGGGAAAGTGGCTACTCCGCGGTCTAGAATGAATCGGCCATTGAGATCGAAGGTATCGCTGCCAGCCGCAGGGTTCTTGGGCTTTCCCTGCGCGCGGCTGCTCAGCTTCCTGAGTTTGTCCTGAGTCTCCGGGTTCGTAGGCTCGGCGGACTTGGCATAGAACCGTCCATCCAATTTGAGCCGTTCTGAAACCTTTGTCTTGCCCGGACCGATGGCAAGTTGGGTGTGAAAGCGCAATGCGCCGATCATGGGGGGTGGGTTGGCCTTAACCCCCAGCCTCATTAGGTCTTCCAACCGCGCCGGATTTACAGTCACGTCGAGCAAGACAGCCTTGCCCTTTTTCCCGGGAAGCCCGAAGACTCCGCCGCTGGCTATCAAGGACGAATTCAAGAACTGAGCTTTAACAGGATCGAGAGCCGTATCACCGGTCGTGCCGTCGATAATTGCGTGGAACTGTGTTTTAAGCGCAATAGGGTGTTCAGTCGTATCAAGTGCGAAGTCGGCCATGTAGGTTTGCCCATCGGCCACGATTCTCTCCAAAATCCCGGCGAATGTTCCGTTGGAATTCAGGGTGCCTTGAATTCCTGGGAAGGGGTCGAGATCTGCGTTGCGAAACGTATAAGCGCCGGAAAGAGCTGTCAGACTCGGCTGCTCAGGTTGCCACGGACCAAAGTTCCCGTGCGCCTGTATCTCCCCGTTCGGTTTAGGATTTGTTAACTGAGCTTGGTAAGGAGCTGACCGGGAGAGACCAACCGTTTGCATCGTGAGACGATGAATCGCAAATTGCAGAGGTTCTTTGTCAAGCTGCTTAGGGAGAATGTTAAGTTCACAATCATCACATTCGAGCCGATCGACGATGACCGGGTAGTGCTCTTTACGGGCCTTGATTACTCGCGGTTCGGAGTTGGGGGCGCGCGGCGGGACATGGATGTTCATTCCTTCCAAATAAATCCTCTGAATGTGTGCCGGCGTTCGGGCGAATTGGAGGAGGGAAGCGCGTACGGAAAACTTCTTGACGAAAATGAGGGCGGGCCGCCTGTCTTCCTGCTTTCGCGAAATGGCAACGTTATCGCCGGTGATAAACAATTCCGGGAAGATCAACGTCATATCGAAGTGTCCAAACTGGACTTCGGCCTGGAACCGCTCACGCACGATCTGCGTGGAACGTTCTTTTACGAAGTGAATCAGGTATGGCGGGAGGATGTAGCGGGACGCGACCAGGGCGAGAAGAGACACCGCTCCGGCGATAAGTAAGAACCACCGGAAGCGCCTGCGCGAGAAAGCCATTCGCCCCACCCCGCTGCTCGCGAGGGCGCGCGAGCTGTTCCTGTCTTTCAGGAAAGTTTAGGATGGTGAGCTCTTCGTCGGAGTTGCACAACATCTATTGCGCTGGAGCGTAATAGCCAGTTCGGGCGTACACCTGCAACGGCGGAAGCCCCTTAGGGATCCGAATCTTCACCTTGATCTTGTGCCACTTTCCGTCGCGTACCTGTTTCTCGGGTCGGTAACCCAGCACATATTGATTGCGCAACTCAGTACCTATCTTGGTAGCGACGTCGGGCAAGTCATTGGGATTGTCAATGGTGAAAGTTCTTCCGCCAGTCACATCAGAGATCTCACTCAGAAGCTCTGGACCGAGGCGTTCTTCCTGAGTGGGGAAGTAGTGATCATAAATACCGATTCCGTAGATCATCACATCCGCTTCCTTGACCAGAGACTTGATCTCACCTTCAGTGTAGCGGCTGTGATTGTCGCCCCCATCAGAGATGATGAGGAGAGCCTTCTTATGGTGCTTGGCCTCACGCATTTTGTGCATACCCAGATAAAGAGCGTCGAGCAGCGCTGTGCGTCCTTTGGGGACGGTCATTAAAAGGCGGTTCTGCACCTCGTCTACGTTGTTGGTGAAGTCTGCTGTAAGTTGTGGCTGATCGGAAAACGTTATCATGAAGAATTCATCTTGCGGATTGGCGCTGCGGCAGAATTCCACCACGGCCTCGCGCGCACGTTCAATCTTTTGGGCCATGCTGCCGCTCACGTCAAAAA
>JBLNFC010000344.1:0-3194 GCA_050263355.1 Acidobacteriota bacterium | reverse complement strand
AATCCGCTACGTGAAATCTAAATCATCCCCCGATGCTGTCGTTGGAAAAATAAGCCTCCAGGGAATCGAGTTCGTGGGTCAATTCTTCGGTGCGGTGTTGTAGCAGGCCGCGCAGCGAGAGTATGCCCAAAAGCGTGCCGCGCGAATCCACGATAGGAAGATGGCGGAAGTTCCGCTCCATCATGAGGGTGAGCGCCTCGCTGGGAGTGATCTCATTAGAGGCGGTGTGCACCGGCGTGGTCATCAGATCGCGTGTCAACGTATCGGCGGGATCGAGACCGCTCAGCGCAAACTTGGTCATGACGTCGCGTTCTGTAAAGATACCCGCTACACAGTTTTTCTCGTCGACAATGGCTACTGCGCCAACCTGGCAAGCCAACATCACGTGGATAGCTTCAGCAACGGTTGCTTTCGTGGTCACCATGGCTGTCTTGGGATCGCAGAAGCTCAGAATGGTCAAGGCGCACCTCCTCTTGCTTAGATCGAGGGATTCTGACCCAGGTGCAGAGTTCTGTCAAAGGGATTGTTTTTATCCACGGTATAAACAAGGGCTGATTTTCAAGCCAGCAGCTGAAACAACGTAGGGGCAGCATGGGCTATTTACCACTGGTGCTTCATGGCTTGGGCGAACTTCTGCACCGGGAGTGTATTCAGGACATCGTCCCTGGTTAACCAAGCTCGTCTCGCCTGGAGCACGCCATAGCGAATCTTCTCCAGGTGGGACGTGTGATGCGAGTCAGTGTTGATCACGATCTTCACCCCACGTTCTTTGGCCATGCGCAGGTGGCGATCATTCAGGTCCAGCCGAT
Organism: Acidobacteriota bacterium; assembly: GCA_050263355.1. GTDB lineage: Bacteria > Acidobacteriota > Terriglobia > Terriglobales > Acidobacteriaceae > Gp1-AA122. The sequence goes on along the minus strand of JBLNFC010000344.1, from coordinate 2,385 downwards.
CCGGGTAGGCATTCAGTTCCATGGCTACCCTGGATTTGGCCGCCGCTTTGAGGACGGCGTCCATATCGAAGCCATACGCATCACGGCGAAGAAGCATTCTGCCGGTGGGATGTCCGATCAGCGATGTGTTGGGATTCTCGATGGCGCGGATGAGCCGTTCGGTCATTTTGGCGGGCTCTTGTCCGAATTGCGAATGCACCGACGCGATCACAATGTCCATCTCTGCGAGCACGGAGTCCGAAAGGTCGAGTTCACCATCCGTCAGAATGTCGACCTCAATTCCTGCGAATACACTTATGCCATCAATGTTCTCAGCGGCTTTACGGATCCTGGCTATATGTTCGAGGGCACGCTTGTCGTCCAACCCATTGGCGAAAGCCAAATTCTTGGAATGGTCGGTGATGGCCATGTACTTGTAACCGCGCTCACGAGCCGCGTCCGCCATTTCTTCAATTGTGCAGCGACCATCGGTTTCGACGGTGTGCATATGCACGTCGCCCTGCAGATCCGCTTCCGTGATCAGGTTGGGTAAACCGTGGTTCTCGGCGGCTTCGATCTCGCCGCAGTTCTCGCGCAACTCTGGAGGGATATAGTCGAGCTTGAGTTTGGAATAGATTTCTTCTTCCGTTTTTCCCGCGACCGGTTTGTTGGTGTCGAGTTCCGCCAGACTGTACTCGCTTAGCGTGAACCCCATCTTCAGTGCGCGCTGCCTCAGGGCTACGTTGTGAGATTTCGACCCAGTGAAATATTGCATGGCCGCACCGAAGGAATCTGGCGAAAGAGTTCGAACGTCCACCTGCATTCCTGAGCGGAGGCGGAAGCTGACCTTGTTGTCCCCCTGCGCGATCACCTCCATCAGGCCGGGCAGCTTGATAATGTGAGCCAGTAGCTGAGCGCGTTGTTCATCATCTACGCAGCATTTACCCGTCACAAGCACATCGAGGTCGCCCACAGTTTCCCGCCCGCGGCGCAGAGACCCAGCCGGGGTGATCTTGTCGATTCCCACGAATGTTGAGAGATGCGCGATGAGTTTCTGCGCCTGAATCTCAGCGGTGTCCAGTAGAAATCGTCCGGCAATCCGACGATAATCCTCTATCGCCTTCAGCAACTTCTGCTCGTGCTTCTCGCCCATACGCGGAAGGGTTCGGATTTTTCCTTCGCGCGCGAGCTTTTCCACGCCTTCAAGATCGGCAACCTGATAAGCGCTCCAGATCAATGCAATGGTCTTCGGCCCCAAGCCCTGGATCTTCAGCAATTCCAGCATCGAGGGACGGTATTTCTTGATCAACTCGGTATGGATCCCGATCTGTCCCTGTTGCAGTAAATCCTGCAGGTTGGCCAACATGCCCTTTCCGATACCAGGGACCTCAAGCAACTTTTTCGGCTCGGTGATTAATTGCGAGACCTGCTGGTCCAGAGATTCAACGGCCTCTGCCGCTCTGCGGTAGGAGCGGATACGAAACGGATCCTGGTTGTCGATTTCAAGCAGGTCCGCAGTTTCATACAGGAGACCCGCTATGGCTTTGTTGTCCATGGGGAACTAACAAGATTAAACAACTTGGGACGGGAGTGGTAGGCCTTGAATTTTCGGAGTGTTTCAGCTGCGCGGAAGAAATACTCTTGCTGAGCCGGAGCCGGTGATGGGCGCCATGTTGCCGGGTAAAGTTCGCGTGCGCCTCCCCCGAGAGATTTTGGGCCCGCCGAACTGCACTTTAAAGGTGGGCCAGGCTTACATAAGTCTGTCTTTTAATTACCGGGGGAGTTTGCGCTGCAGAGGGAAACAGGCACACATGCACAAGCTAGTGTGCCGATAACCTTCCGGAGAAGTGCTAAGAGGCTTTGGTGACGTTCGCGGCCTGGGGCCCTTTCTGACCTTGGGTAATCTCGAATTCCACGGGATCGCCCTCTTGAAGACTTTTGTACCCTTCTGCGCTGATCGCACTGTAATGCACGAAGACATCCGGCCCATCCTCACGCCCGATGAAACCATACCCCTTTGCGTTATTAAACCACTTGACGGTACCTTTCATAGTATCCACTTACCTGCCTCCTTACAGGCACTCACGTGTCACGAGAGGTGCCTGCTTCACGACGCAAATTTTGGTGCCACTTGCAGTAGCTGTCAATACACTGAATAACGGAATAAGCAAGATATTCTCACTTGCGGCGTTGTTGACTTGGGGCCGAGTGTTGCTGCTGAAACCACAGTACCCCGATGATAGTTTTTCCGTCGAAAATCTTTCCCCGGGCGATCATCTGTAGTGTGTCGGACAAAGAGAAGAGTCGGGTGCGGATTGCTTCATCCTCCTCCGGCTGCGCGGTCCCTCGATGCAGATCACGCGCCAGGTAGATGGACATTGTTTCGTCTATAAATCCAGGGCTGGC
>JBLNFC010000343.1:0-5000 GCA_050263355.1 Acidobacteriota bacterium | reverse complement strand
ACGCTTCGAGATTTTGTCGCGAGCAAAGCGGCGTCTTTCCGGGTCAGCTAATGAGGACGGCGCAGACAGAATAGGCCGGATCCGAAGATCCGGCCTCAGCTCAGCAACGGACCTGCTAGCGTCTAACTTCCAGTTCGTTGAGAACCTGCTGCACGTTCGGGATGTTGGTGGCGATCTGCTGCGCCTCCTGCTTCGTCTGCGGAGACTTGACGTGACCCTTGAGAGTGATCACCCCATTTTTAGCATTGAAGCGGATGCTCTCCTTATCCAAGCCCTTTGAGATCAGGGCCGCTTTGTAGTTTTTCTCAATCGCATCATCGACATTGGAGGCGATGTTTCTGGCAGCCGACTCTTCTCCGACAGGCTGAACGCTAATTTCGTTGGCTACAATCCGAGTACCAGCAGCCGCCTGGGCGACTTCATTAGCCTGTTGCTTCGCATTCTCAGAGTGCACCTTCCCGCCCAGAGTGATCGTATTCTTGTCCTTATCCTCGCTCACGGTAACGTCCTTCAGGTCGGCTTGCTCCAAAGCCTTCTTGACGCTATCGCCGACGGACGCGGTGTTGGCTCGATTGGAGCAGGCAACGCCAACTATCAGTGCGAGCAGCATTGCCAATGTCAGTTGGATCGATCTCATGTTTGCCTCCTAACGCACACTCATTTCCGATATACGAGCTTAGGGGCGCAGCGACTCGGCTGCCATAAGGTCAATTCTGTAAAGGACAACGTGGGGTAACGGAGTGTTCAGTCGGACTCTGTCCGCCGAGACGGAAGGGCTCGCAGCCTAGGATCCGGCGCTGGTGGTTTTTAGTAACCGATTTTTTTCGCGCTGATTGGTGGCGAGGGTTTCTATCGTAGGAAATGAACTTACAGCCGTGATTGAGCGTTCGGGCGGCATGGTTCCCGTGCGCATAGCTTGCAGGCCCATCTCGATGGCTTGACCGGTGTTGGGGGGAATCACGACGGTCGCAGTCAGCAGGCCGCTGCGAACCCATGCTTGTCCTGTTTTCGGCAATCCATCGCAGCCTGTGTATGGCAAGCTCACCCATCGATCTCTCGACGGCCCGGTCGTATGGTCCTGAAATGCTTTTTTGGCGCCGAGCGCCATGGAGTCATCCTGGGCGGCAACCAAATCGATGTGTGTTTCGTGCGAGGTTGATAAGCGCAGCCAGGAGCTGACGGTCTTGTACGCGCTCTCTTCCGTCCACTGGGCTTTCATGATCTTCAGCTGGATGTTGACCGGCTTGGTTTCATACATGCCGGCGCTGCGCTGTTTGGCGGCCAAGCTCTCAGCTGGACCTTGAATATAAAGAATGGAACCTCCGCTGGGAAGAAGCGCCGCCAACTGTTGTCCCTGAAGTCTGCCGACTTCTTCATGATCTGAGGTAACGGCAAAAATGGGAACGCGATAGCTCCGGCGCAAGTCACTGATGTATTCGACGTCGCGATTTACGACGACCCAACCCATTCCGGCGGCAGCAGCAGCACGCGCCACCTGGGGCAATGCAGTGCCCCCTGCTGGTTCGAATACGATGAAATCGGGGCGGGGTCCGGAAGTCGTTTGGATGACTTTCAATAACTGCTGACTCTGCGTAATGGCATCATTGTCGGCGAATAGAATCTGCAAATCGACACCTAAACGCCGGGCGGTCTGCTCAGCGGCCGCTGCCTGTTCTTGTTGGTAGTCGTTGTCCTTGGTGGTAAGCGAGACCAGAACCGACGGTTTCTTCATGAACAGCCCCTCTGCCGCATCATATCGCGCCCCGAGCAAACACGAAGGTAACGACGGTAACATGACCACACCGTCTCTAAACCGCTGATTCTTCAATGCGCGGAGTGTTACAATCCGCGCGCTATGAAATCTCAATCTCTTTCTCGCCTCGCTTTTCTATTTTTGTGGATCAGCAGTATCCCAGTCCTGGCACAAACGAAACTATCCGTTCATTGGGAGGAGTTGACTGCGGCCGATTTTGTCCAAGGCATCAAGCAGTCCCAGGGTACGTGTCTTCTGCCGTTTGGCATCGTCGAGAAGCACGGCCCGCACCTGCCGTTGGGGACGGATCTGCTGGATGTACGTCATGCCGCGCTGCACGCTGCCGAGCAGGAATATGCGCTGGTGTTTCCGGAATATTACTTTGGCCAAATTTTCGAAGCCAAGCATGAGCCTGGGACACTCGCTTATAGCCGCGAAACGCAGCTGCGCCTTTTGCAGGAAACCACCGATGAAATGGCACGAAACGGGTGTAAGAAGGTTGTGATCGTCAATGGCCACGGTGGCAACGAAAGCCTTCTCCCCTACTTCGCTCAAACGCAACTCGATACGCCGCACGATTATGTGGTTTACGTATTCGGCCTGGTGGAACCTCCTCCTGGTGGACCTCCCAAGAAGACCACGATGGATATGCATGCCGGAGAATCGGAGACGTCCTCAATGTTGATTGCGCGTCCCGATCTGGTGCACATGGATCGGGCGACCCAGGAATCCGGCGCCGACCAGAAGCGCTTGAATTTGCCGGACAGCGTCTACACAGGAATCTGGTGGTATGCGCGTTTCCCCGAGCACTACTCAGGCGACGGCTCTGCTGCAACGCGCGAGCTGGGTCAATACAAAATGCAAAATTGGATCGACACGCTTGTCAAAGCAATTCGGGCGATCAAGGCCGATCAGGCTTCACTCTCGTTACAAAACGAGTTTTACGAGAAGTCTAAGCATCCACTGGATACGAAGCAGTAACAAATGGAGCCGTTGATCAGGCATTGGACACGGTGCCGAAGCAGAGATCCGCTATCTTTTTGGATAGATGGTTCATCGATGGGATAGCGTTTCTGCAGCGCGTCCAGTGCGCTGATGCTCCGAGTTGCGGCTTGCGCAACAAACACAGGACTTACTGACGTCTGAAAGCACGCGATTTTTTCCGAAACGGCGAGGCGATTGCACATCTCTTTCTTACGCGTTCTTACGGGCCAGAGTTTCTGGTCGGCCGCGTTACCTTGTTCAAAAGTGAGGATTGGCAGATTGAGAATGCCACTTGTTCGCTGCGGAATGGCTGTGGCCATATTGATGTGGTTCTGCTTCTTTGCCAGCGAAGGCTATACCCAAGCTCAAACAGAAGTTTCAAAAATAGGGGCGAACGACAACCGTCTGGCTGCGGGAAAGTTAGCGGATGGGGTCCTCACGCTGAGGCTCGCTTTACGGGAAGGGAACTGGTACCCCGAGACTGACTCTACGCCTGCCATGAAAGTTTTTGCTTTTCAAGAGGAGGGCAGGCAGCCGCAAGTACCCGGACCACTAATCCGGGTTCCGCAAGGCACTCAGATTCACGTGATCTTGCACAACCTGCTCGCAACTGAGGCGACTGTGCACGGGTTGCATGCCCATCCTGGAGATTCCAAGGACGTGGTTCGGGTCCCGCCCGGTGAAGTTCGCGAGGTAAGTTTCTCTGCGGGTCTAGCGGGGACGTATCAATATTGGGCCAATGCCGGCGGGCCGATCAATCGCGGACGTCCTTTTCGTGAAGACAGTCAACTTGCTGGCGCCTTTATTGTCGATCCCGTGGGCGAGGTGGCTGCGGACCGCATTTTTGTCATTGGCTTGTGGCGAAGTCAGGCAAACGTTGTGCGTTCCCAGGATGTTCCGGTTATTAACGGCAGGTCGTGGCCATATACAGAACGGCTGGAATACACGGCTGGTGAGCCAGTCCGCTGGCGCGTAATCAACGCTACGGATTCATTTCATCCAATGCACCTGCACGGGGGTTATTACCGCGTTGACAGCATGGGTGACGGAGACCAGGACAGCATCTTCGCTCCTGAACAACGGCGCACGGTGGTGACGCAGACGTTGAATCCCGGCGAGACTATGTCAACGTTCTTTGTGCCGACGGCGGGCAAGTGGCTTTTCCACTGTCATCTGGCGGCGCACTTTGGGCCGGAAATGACAGTGGCTAATGCGCTGCGTGCGGGCCCGGAGCGATTGCATGAGCATGGCATGAATCACATGGCCGGGCTGGTCATGGGAATCACGATAACGGGGAAGCGCGACCCAATCGCTGTTCACGGCACGGTTCGAAAGCTTCGGCTCGTAGTGGGCGAGCGTGCTGCACAAGACGGTGTACCGGCGGGATTCGGTTATCAGCTGGAGGAAGCGGGAAACAATACGGCAACAGTGTCGGGTGCAGCGGGACCACCGGTGATACTCGAGCGCGGCCGCCCCGCGGAAATTACGGTGGTGAATCATATTTCTGAACCTACCTCGGTTCACTGGCACGGCATGGAACTGGAGAGCTACTACGACGGTGTGGTCGGGTGGGGCAGCGATGGCACCAACGTCACTCCCACGATTGAGCCGCAAGGTTCCTTTTGTGCACGCTTCACACCTCCGAGAGCTGGAACTTTTATCTATCACACGCACATGGATGATGAGCCGCAACTCGCGGGAGGACTCTACGGAGCATTGATCGTACTTGAGCCCGGAGCTCAGTTTGATCCGGCGACTGATCCTGTATTCGTTCTCGGCCGTACCGGTCCAGATGAATTTACCGGGAAACGCATGCTGAACGGGAATGCCAACCCGACTCCTCTGCAGTGGCGAAAAGGAGAACGGCATCGTTTGCGGCTAATCAACATTTCTCCGAATAACCCTGCAGTCTTTAGTCTCTCGGGACCAGCCGGGGTGGTGCAATGGCGTCCCGTAGCGAAAGATGGAGCCGATCTACCGCAAGCACAAGCTGGGATGAAGAGTTCGCAGCAACTGGTATGGGTGGGCGAGACTTACGATTTCGAATATGAAGGCAAAGAGCCTGGAATCGTCCGTCTCGAGGTCGAGAACAACGCCGGCGCGCTGGTGAAGTGGAAGGTTGCGGAGGAGATCCATATTGAGTAGCGCGAATGTTTTGGCGAGCTGGTTTGGGGCACGTTGATGGAATCAACGTCGCGGAGTAAATTGGTTCACGGCACGGGCCCGTAGCTCAATTGGATAGAGCATCGGTCTTCGGAACCGA
>JBLNFC010000342.1:0-3422 GCA_050263355.1 Acidobacteriota bacterium | reverse complement strand
GCTTTTGAGATCGTCATTAGTTTTGCTCGGTCACATATGCCGAGCTGTCGCCCTACTCACATTTGTGAGCTTACCTTCATATCACGCATTGCGTTCTCAGGATCAAAGTCACGCAGCAGTCAACGCCATGCTGCGTGAGATTGTTACTGGCGGGCGACTCGCGGACCTTCGCTGGCCTGATTTCAGCGATTACCGCACTCACGTGATGGCCTTTTATGAGCCCACTGGTTTTGCCCCAGCCTGGCTGCAGGGCGTTCAGCCATCTCCGCAAGCGTCCGCCATGATTGAACTCTTCAAAAACGCGTGGAGAAAAGGACTGCAGCCTGAGGACTACGACGCTTCGCGATGGGAAAGTCGTCTCCAGGCCTTCAAGGACTCAGGCGCCAATGCGGCTCGCCTTGACGTAGCTCTTACTGTTTGCACGATGCGCTTCGTCTCGGACCTCCGTGTCGGCCGTATCAATCCGAAGCACTTTAACTTTGCCATCGGCGTAGAGGAGAAGAAATACGACTTGGCCCAGTTCCTGCGTGATCGATTGCTGCCTGCTTCCGATGTAACCACGATATTGGACGGTGTGGAGCCCCCGTTTGCAGGGTATCGTCGCTCCCAGGCCGCGCTGGTTCGCTATATGGAATTTGCAAGCAAAGACGACGGGGAAAAGCTTCCTGCGCCGCGGAAGCCAATTGACGTCGGGCAGACATACTCTGGGGCACCGCGTTTGACCCGGCTTCTTGCGCTAGTGGGCGATCTGGCCGCCGAGGTCAAGCGGCCCCCCAATTCCCAGATGTACGACAATACGCTGGCAGACGCCGTCAAGAGTTTTCAGCGCCGACACGGTCTGAAAGACGATGGTCGTTTGGGAGCCGACACGCTGAAGCAACTGAATGTGCCCCTGTCGGATCGCGTTCGGCAGCTGCAGCTTTCCCTTGAACGCTGGCGTTGGTTGCCGTCCGAATTTGTTTCACCGCCGATCGTCGTCAATATTCCCGACTTTCATTTGAGGGCGTTGGACGAGGCCAATCAAGTCAGGTTAAAGATGCGCGTGGTGGTTGGGAAAGCCATGCGTACTCAGACGCCGGTTTTTTCGAGGGATATGACCTATGTTGTTCTGCGTCCTTACTGGAATGTTCCGCCCAGCATTCTGCGGAGTGAGATAGTTCCGGCCATTCAGCGCAACCGCGATTACATCTCAAACAAGGGCTACGAGGTCACGACTCAAGACGGCACGGTGATTACATCAGGAACGATTGCCGATGATGTGCTCGCGCGGTTGCGGGACGGCAAGCTCGCAGTTCGGCAGAAGCCTGGACCTTCAAATGCGCTAGGGTTAGTTAAGCTGATGTTTCCCAACGAGTTCAACGTTTACTTGCACAGCACACCTGCTCCAGAGCTGTTCTCACGAACCCGGCGCGACTTTAGCCACGGTTGTATTCGCGTCGAAAGTCCAGCCGAACTCACCGCCTGGGCTCTCCGGAGCAACTCCGGTTGGACGCCCGAACGCGTGCAGAAGGGTATGCTGCAGGGGAATGACAACGTGACTGTGCGCCTCGCCAAACAAGTGCCCGTCTTCATCGTTTATGCAACTGCGCTTGCTTACGAGGATGACGAGGTGCATTTCTACGAGGACATCTACGGTCATGATGCAAAGCTGGCGGCAGCTTTGGCCAAAGGCTATCCATATCCGTAATAGAGAGAACTACCAGCGTCGCACACGACCCACGTCCACATGAACGAAATCGGAGGCCATGTAATATCCCACCCCACCGCGGCGCAGAGCCAATGCCGCATCGCGAAGCCGAGCGGTAGACACTCCCGGTACGCGAATATCAATAGCCATCCCCTGCATATGCAGACTGTGCCGCGCTACAGCGTGCCCGCGGACCCGCAAATACTGATTGGTCTTTGGTGTGCGGTAGCCGCAGATCACATGGATTTCCGCATCCGGACGTCCTAGAGAAGCCAATAGGTCGCGCAGCAGGTCGAAGACGTGCGGATCGTATTCTCGAACGTCACCGGTCCGATAGTCGCGCAGATGCTGATTGATTCGAGCCAGAGCATTGGATTCGTACCTATCCCCATGCCGATACACGATGTCGAGGCGTTCGCCGGTATGAACGTGATAGAGGTGCAAGCTATACGCGGAATGATTCGCTGGCATCGGGTTGGGATGAGCGATTGCGCGCGAACTCGATGCGAAATAAAGAAAGATCAGCATAAAGTAGTGAAAGTACTTGAGAGGCAACAAAATCACATCCTCGTTCCAGTCAGAGTGGTCCGCTGCGAGATGTCTTCCCTCCACTTTCATCAGTGGTCGCAGGGAGGTAGGCCCGGTTCACCAGTAAACGCAATTTGACGTTCGCAAATTTGGGCTAAGAATTGTCACATATTATATTGCTTGCGGGGAATTCGCATTGCTGAGAAAAATGGCGAGGTCTCATTCTTCCAATGTTCTGAACGTGACCCTATTTTGACGGTTTTTGTTTGCTACTGTTATTTACTGCCGTACCTTGCTATTCCCCGAGATAGCGCCAGATTAAATTGGTAGTTTCTCCCAATTCGCCACATGATTTCACGCACATAACCACATTCCCCAAGGAGGAGCGCACCGTACACCGGATAACCCCTATTTGTACTAGCCCCGACGAAAAGACAATCACTAAGGTCAATATAGTCGGCCCGGTGAAGACGTCGTTGCGCCAGATCAATTGTTCGATTTTTTCGCTAGATTTGAGCTCCGTTCGACGCTTGATCTCAAGGCGCAATCCTGCTTCATTGTTAAGCGTTATGGGACAACCCGAAGAACTAACCCGAAGAACTATCCCTCCCATGGCGATAGAACCCTGTCCAGCATAGCTGCGCCCTTTCGGCCATGCTCGAACCGGCAGCGCACCTACCCCGCAACCTGAAACGAGCCAATATAAAGGTCATATCCCAGGGTAGCGTGAAAGGGCTGGACTTCGGTTTGGCGAGAGCAATTTGGGGCCGGGAGGGGAACCAGGATCTCTTGCAGTTAGCGGGCCTGACGGCCGTGGACTCTGTCGCAGGGCAGATTGTTGGTACGCCTGGCTACATCAGTCCGGAGCGGGCGCGCGGAAAGTACGCAGACAAGCGGGGCGCACATTTGGGCCTTCGGATGCGTGTTGTACGACTTGCTCACCGGCACGCGGGCCCTCCCGAGCGAGACTCTACAGGACACGATTGCGGCGTGTGGAGCGCGAGCCAGAGTGGCAGGCCTTGCCTGCGAAAACTCCGGCGCGAGTCCGCGAACTGTTGGGCCGGTGTCTTCGAAAGGATGCGGGATGTGACATCATCCCAAGAACGCTCTACAACAGACTTGACCCCTGTTTTGCGAAGAGCTTGCAGGACCCTGGCTTGAGTCGCTGGATCAGATTTCCAGAACTTGCAGCGCCTGCAGCCGAGTT
>JBLNFC010000341.1:0-9514 GCA_050263355.1 Acidobacteriota bacterium | reverse complement strand
CGGTAGGAGAGGGGGCGAAACGCACGCGTGGGGTAGCAGACGAGAGTTGGTCGTCCCGTCGGTCAACGGAATTGTTCATGCAGGGTAACCACTTCGATGTTACGAGTGTGCCGAAAGGAGCGTCAAGCCGGGGAAAGGGGCGCCATATGTTGAATTTTTCAGTAGCTGGAAGGTGTCCCGGGAAACTAACTGACGGGTTAAGCTAACCATGTGTACCACCTGTACCATTTTCATCCTTTCACACTATTGTGTTGGCCTCCATGGTGTGAAACCATTGAAGGCACGAAGTCTGGTGTTTCTTTCTTTAGTCATTTCACGTTCGATTAGCGCCACATGAACAGTCTCGCGTTCATCTTTATCCCGGACATTGTTGCCATCATCCCCGGCGTTATTGCGCTGCTCTTGTTCCTGCTCTTCACCTATCTCTATGAACAGGGACGCCAGCCGTACTTTCGTGCGTGGCAAATCGGCTGGGGAGCTTATTGCCTGCATTACGCGCTCGATGCGTGGACCTTTTACCACCAACCTTCCGCAGCTGTGTTTCTGCTGGGATCGCTGCTGCTGGTGGTTATGGCGATGTGCATCCTGGTTTCGACGCGGTTGATGCGCGAAGGCTTTCGATTGCATTGGTATGACGTCGCGGTTGCTGTCGCGGGCTCAGCACTTGCGCTATGGAACCTCGCGACGCATATTACTCGCGGTAGCTTCAATCCTGACCTGCTGCCTCCGTCGCACCTACGATTGGAAGTTGGACTGTCGCTGATCCTCGGCTACGCCTCGTTCCAGTTCTATCGCTACGCTCATCAGAAGGGTTCGCTGGCGTTCCGTTTCTTATCCATGGCCCTTGCTTTTTGGGCGGCCCTGATGTTCGTGGGTCAGTTCGGTAATCCCTTTATCCAGACCTTCAGTGGATGCCTCCTGGGACCCATTCCGCAAATGCTCCTGGGTATCGCCATGGTGATGGTGCTGTTCGAAAGCGAGCGCAATGCCGTGCAAGAAAATGCTCTCGCGTTCTCCACTCTTGGAGTGGACCCCGGCCACGTGCTGAATGCCAAGGACCTGGTGCCCAGCATGTCGAGCATCCTCGAGCGCCTGGTGGCGCCTCTGCCCAAGCGGCGCGCCATCCTTTACATTTCACAACAGTGGCGTACCACCCTGCCCTCGGTTCAGCGAGGCTTTTCGCCTGAACTGCTGGACAAGCTGCAAGGTCAGGGTGCCGGGGAATACATTTCCGAGCTTTCGTATCGCCGCGGTGGATTCGTGACGTTCCGCGAAATCTCCGACCTGGCAGAACCCCTGCCAGCATTCCCCGGGGGGCGTTTTGAGCAGTTCAAGAAATTGCTGGCTGATGAGCATATTCGTCAGCTGACCGCGGTCAGCCTTCAGACTCGCGAACACAATTTTGGCGTCATCTTGTTCCCGCACGTCGAACGCAAGATGTTCGGCTCTTCCAACTTGCGCCTGCTCATTGGTCTTGCACTGCAGATCGGATTGACGCTGGAAAATTATGTCGTCATGCACGATGCGCAGCGCCGAACCAAGGAATACGAACTACTCACCCAGATCGGTCAGGCCATCAGCTCGCGTCTCGACCAGGAAGAAGTTCTGCGTACCATCCAGAAGGAACTCGGACAGATCTTCGACACCAGTTCTTTCTACGTGGCTTTCCAGGAGGGTGACGAGATTCGGTTTGACTTCGAGGTAGAGGGCGGCGTGGTCCTGCCTAAACGAACGCGCAAAGTGAGTAACGGTCTTACTGAATACATCATTCGCAGCGGCCAACCCCTGCTCATCCGATCCGAACTTGAGAAAGTACGGGAAAAGCTCGGGGTCAGCTTCGTTCCCGGCCGCCCGGCCCGTTGTTTCTGCGCAGCGCCTATTTTGATGGGTGGGAAGGCCACCGGCGTGATGGCTGCTTTCAGTGTCGATCGCGAGTTTGTCTTCGAACAGCGCGATCTCGACATCATGGAGACTGCTGCCGGGCAAGTGGCGGTCGCCATCGAGAATGCCCGCCTCTTCGCAGAAGAACAGCGGCGGTCACGGCAGTTTGCATTTCTCAACAACATCTCTAAGACGGCCATCTCCAGCGAAGATGCGGAACAGATGCTGGCCGACATCGTGGGTGAAATTCAGAAGAATTTTCGTTTTGATCACATTGGGATTGGCATCCTCGATTACGTGACCAAGGCGATTGAAATCAAAGCCGAGGCGGGCACTACTGCAAAAGCACTGGGCAAACGCGTGCCGCTCGGCGTTGGCATCATGGGGCGAGTGGCGCGAACCGGCGAGACCCAATTGGTGCAGAATGCAGGCGAAGGTCACCTGCTCGGCGTTCTGCCGGAATCGAAAGCCGTGCTCTGTATTCCTGTGACATACGGTGAATCGCTGCTAGGTGTTCTGAACGTGGAGAGCCGTCGAGAAAACGCGTTCTCACAACAAGATGTGCTTATCCTGAACACCCTGGCCGATCTGCTGGCGACTGCCCTTCACAACTCGTTCGTCTTTCAAAAATTGCAACAGCAGTCGATTACCGACGGCCTCACCGGCATTAAGACCCGCCGCTTTTTTTGGGAGGCGCTCACCTCCGAATGGAAACGCGCATCGCGCTCGGGACGCCCCTTTTCGGTAGTTCTCATTGATCTCGACAAGTTCAAGGAAGTGAACGACACGCTGGGCCATCTTGAAGGCGACCTCGTGCTGGCGCGCGTGGGACGACTCCTGGAGCAAAAATGCCGCCAATCCAATGTGGTGGCACGCTACGGTGGCGATGAGTTCATCATCCTTATGCCGGAAACCGGCGTCGAACAGGCACAGATCTTGGCCGAGCGCCTTCGCCTCTGGATCGTAACCGATCCCATGCTGGCCGAGCATCACATCAGCGGCAGCTTCGGGGTCGCCAGTTTCCCCGTCCATGGTTTCACGGTAGAGGACATTATTCGCGTCGCTGACGCGGGCATGTATGTATCGAAACACGCCGGCGGCAATCGAGTCTCCACAGCCGAAGAATACCTCGATGGTGAGAGCGTTGCGGTTCAGCGACAGTTAATTTCGGGCTACATCGAGGGTTTTCTCCAGCGCGAGCACTCCGGTCCCGAACATCTGGAAGAACTAGTCACCACACTGAAGAAGTATTCGGGGGGCGAGGAAACGAATAATCAGATTCTGCGCGAAGGCATCGAAGCCGTGAATCGCGCAGCGGAGAGCCGTGAAGTGCAGGCGGGCGGGCATAGTGAGACCGTCGCTCGATATACCGGGATGATCGGGCGAGCTTTGGGACTGGTGGACGAAGAATTGGCCGACCTGGTTTATGCAGCGCGAGTTCACGACATAGGTAAGATTTTCGTTTCCGAGCGCATCCTTAACAAGACGGGGCCCTTGAGCGAGGACGAATTCCAGCGGGTGAAAACTCATGCGCGGTTTGGCAGCCAGATCATGGAGCTGATTCCTTCTGGAGAGCGTATTCAAAAGGCCATTGAGCATCATCACGAAGCGCTGGACGGTACTGGATATCCGGCCGGCCTTCGCGGAGAGCAGATTCCTTTATGGGCGCGCATCATCAGCCTGGCCGACGCCTATGTCAACATGACAAGCGACCGATCCTTCGCCACGGCCAAGACCAGTGATCAGGCACTTGCGGAACTGGAGAAACTGAGCGGTATCCGTTACGACGGGATGCTCGTGCGCTTACTGATCCGCCAACTCAAGGCGGAGAAGGCCTCGAGCTACGGCGGTTGAAAACGTGCTCGCCGCGGTCAAGATTACTCCTGCCTCGCCAATCCGAGCTCCGCTTTCCGGCTTGATCTTGCAACTCTGCCGTTGAACCGCGAAACTAGTCGCATGAGCGTGAAACTATCTCTTGCTGACCGGGTTGCACTCATTACAGGTGGTTCTCGCGGGATCGGTGCAGCCACGGTGCGCTTGTTTACACAGGCTGGCGCGCGCGTTGTCTTCAACTACCAGAAGTCGAAAGAACAAGCCGAGAAACTGGTGCAAGAGTGCGGCGAAGCCAAGTGTGCCGCCGTGCAGTGCGACTTGACCGGTACAAAGTCCGCCGCAGACCTGGTATATGCCGCTGTGAAACGCTTTGCCCGACTAGACATCCTCATAGCTAACCACGGAGTGTGGCCGGCAGAGGATCAAGCTATCGATCAGATGCCCGATGAGCAGTGGCTCAACACCATTTCCGTGAACCTCAACGCTGTTTTCGCATTAATCAAGCATTCAGTTGCGCAAATGAAGAAACAGGAGCGCAAGGGGCCCATGCACATTGTTCTGGTCAGTTCGACCTCTGGACAGCGCGGTGAGGCCTACCACTGCGATTACTCTGCCACCAAAGGCGCGCTGATCAGCATGGTCAAGGGTCTCTCGACTGAGCTAATCGGTCACGGTATTTATGTGAACAGCGTGGCTCCCGGGTGGGTGGACACCGACATGTCAACGCCGGCGCTTAACGATCCCAACACGCGGAAGGCGATCTTCAGCACAATTCCGTTGGGCCGCGTGGGGACACCCGAGGAGGTTGCTGGCCCCATCTTGTTCTTGTGTACGGAGTACGCGGGATTCATTACCGGAGAGGTCTTCAACGTAAACGGCGGGGCGGTGCTAGTCGGCTAGACCTCGTCTGACGAAGTGCATGTCACTTCCAGAATGCCAACTGGCTCCAGCACTGGTCGCCCGCTCCATTCACGTACTTCCACCATGGCATCAGGCAGATCTCAAACGTGAACAAGGTTCCACCGCGAACATCCTCGGACGCGACCAGCACAACATGACGTCGGCGGTATAGGGTGCCGCCCGAGTAGACTTCATCCATCCATTGCTGATCTTTGGAACGATTGGCCCGTGCGATTGCAGCGGATGAGGATCGTATCTTGCAGGTATACGTTCGCTGCAGTTGAAGGCCTTGAGCTTCCCTCTCTGTGTCCAGAGATTGCAGAACAGCATCCGACGGATTGTCAATCGTGCTGAAGCAGTCCGGAGGCAGAGGAGGTGGCAGTTCACTCGAATCGAGAATGTCTGTCACCCGCAGTGGAGCGCAGGTCCACGCAGGAGCCACAAAGAAAAGACTGAGGAAGCCCACTGCGATAACTAACGCGACGATGACTGACAACCGGATGCGGCGTCGTGCCGGACGAATTTGTGCCTTGAGTGTACTCAGTTTACCTGCCGCAACCACGCGATTCGAGCTGGTCGCTGCCGTACGGTAAAGAACGCGCTCCAGTGTGCGCAGTAGGTCGTCTTCATTTTGAAACTGAAAATCATCCAGGGTGGCCACGCTGATGCATACCGTGACATGCAGGCTGGCTTTGCCAACCTCAATCGAACTATCGGCGACCGCCTGGCGCAGTGTCTCCGCAATCGGCAGCGCCTCCGACAGCGTATACCCCGGTGCCACGATCAGGAGCTGTTCAGTGTTATAGCGGCCAACATGGTCGTAGGTCCTGAGTGCCCCGGTCAGGCGCTTGGCGACCTCACCGATCACCGCCTCCCCTTGTGATTGGCCGTAATCCCGCGGAATATTCGCGAAATGATCGATGCCCACAAGCATGACGCATAACTGGCCGTTTTCCCGCAGTGATCTGGACAGTTCACGCGTGAGTAACTCCAGGATGGAGTCACGGTTCCAAATGGCGGTTGAGCGAAGCATGAGTCTCCTGATGGGCGAAGCAGGAACTCTGGAGATGGCGGCAGTATAAATCCATTTCGGTGATTTGTAGCCGACGTAATTTTATGCCCGCTTAATTTGTTCCCGGGCTGGGCAGCTATAGGCTGCGAGTTGCCGGCACGCGCTCTGGAGGCAATTCCTCGCTACAATGGTAGGAGATGAATTCCTCGAGATCCAACACTGAAGCTGCTCCCAAACCCGCCGCCGAGGGCCCGGGCACGTCCTCGAACTTCGTACGCGACATCATCGTTCGGGATCTGGAAACGAACAAGTACGCAGGCCGCGTGCAAACAAGGTTCCCTCCCGAGCCCAATGGCTATCTTCACATTGGACACGCCAAGGCCATTTATCTGGATTTCGGACTTGCCGATGAATTCGGCGGACATACAAACCTCCGTTTTGACGACACTAATCCGGAGAAGGAAGAGACCGAATACGTCGACTCCATCAAAGAATCAATCAATTGGCTGGGTTATAACTGGGACAGCCTGTTTTACGCCTCTGATTACTTCGAGCAGCTTTACCAGTGGGCGATTCAGCTGATTAAGGCTGGTAAAGCCTATGTCGACGATCTTTCAGCCGAAGAGATCCGAAAACACCGGGGCACTCTGACCGAGCCCGGCAAAGATAGTCCCTACAGAAATCGCACCGTCGAGGAAAACCTGGACCTGTTCGAGCGCATGCGCGCGGGCGAATTTCCGGATGGCTCACGCGTGCTGCGCGCAAAGATCGACATGGCGTCGCCGAACCTGAACATGCGCGATCCCGTGATGTACCGCATCCTGCACGCCGAGCATCATCGGACGGGCAACAAGTGGTGCATTTATCCAATGTACGACTATGCTCATGGACAATCAGACTCTCTGGAAAAGGTCACGCATTCCATTTGCACACTCGAATTTCAGGATCATCGGCCGCTCTACAACTGGTTCATCGAGCAGTTGGGTATTTTCCCTTCGCAACAGATCGAATTTGACCGGTTGAATCTCACCTACACTCTGCTGAGCAAACGCAAGCTGCTCAGGTTGGTACAAGAGGGTCACGTACGCGGCTGGGACGACCCACGAATGCCGACGCTGGTGGGAATTCGCCGGCGCGGATTCACGCCCGAGGCCATTCGAAATTTTTGCGCATCCATTGGGGTTTCCAAGAGTGACGGCGTCCTCGAACTCGCCATGCTGGAACATTTCGTTCGAGAGGATTTGAACAAACGTACGCCACGCGCCATGGCCGTCCTGCGTCCACTGAAGGTCGTTATCGATAACTATCCAGAAGATCACCAGGAGGAGATGGACGCCATCAACAATCCGGAAGATCCGGGTGCTGGTACGCGCAAGGTTCCTTTTTCGCGCGTCCTCTATATCGAGCAGGATGATTTCCGCGAAGATCCTCCCAGGCAGTACTTCCGCCTTTCGCCCGGGCGCGAGGTGCGCTTGCGTTATGGATACTTCATAACCTGCACTCGCGTAGTGAAGAACGAACAAGGGGAGGTTGTGGAAGTGCACTGTACATATGACCCGGGAACGCGCGGTGGAAATGCGCCCGACGGCCGCAAAGTAAAAGCCACAATCCATTGGGTCTCAGCCGCGCATGCCATCGATGCGGAAGTCCGGGTCTACGACAACCTGTTCAGCAAGGAAAATCCGAACGATGTGCCGGAAGGGCAGGACTTCACAGCGAATCTCAATCCAAATTCGCTGGAGATTATCAGCAAGGCCAAACTGGAGCCCTCGTTGGCTGGTGCGGCGCCGGGAACCCGCTATCAGTTTGAACGGCTCGGGTACTTCTGCGTGGATCCGGATTCGAGACCGGGCGCGCTAGTGTTTAACCGCACCCTCGCGCTGAAAGACACTTGGGCAAAAATCGAAAAGAAGCTGCCGGAGAGTAAGAAAGCAGGCCAGCCACACCGCTAGCCTTTTCTAATACGGCAACAACTGCCAGGGGCGGCCCGCATTCGCATTCTCGACCTCCATGGTGAACACTCGCTTTTGAAATGCCTTCGACTTCACAGGACAGCTGTCTGCTGGTTACCGGTGCAACCGGTCACATTGGGCGCACTCTAACCGCCCAGTTAAGAGCTTCCGGAATCAACATGCTCGCAACCGACGTTACTAAGGACGAAAACACTGTCGCGTGCGATTTGCGAGCTACGCGGGACGTGGCCAAACTCTTCGAAATCGCACCCATTCGTGGCGTGATCCACCTTGCCGGCATCCTTCCTGGCGCTTTCTACGAAGACCCATTGCGTGGAGCTGATGTGAACTTAACGGGGTCGTTGAATCTTCTTAGGGAGTCAATCAGACACAAGGTAAAACGATTCGTATTCGCAAGTTCCGTTAGCGTCTACGGACTGAAGCGAAGATCGCTAGGGCCTTCGATCGAGGAAGACTCCCCTGCTCCAGACGAGCCTTATGGCGCTTCGAAGCGCGCTATTGAACTCGTAGGGGAGAATCTCAGCCAATCCGGCGCTATCCAATTCGTTGCCTTGCGAATTGCGAGGGTCGTTGGGCCCGGTATCAAGAAGACCTCATCGCCTTGGCGAGCACAGATGTTCGAAGCAGCGTCGGCCGATCAATGTATCTCGATTCCCTTTGCGCCCGACGCGGAGTTATCCCTGGCTCATGTGGAGGATGTCGCCCGCATGTTGATCAGCCTGGCCGAGGCGCCTACGTTTCGCCACTCCGTATACAACTCGCCCGCTGAAATATGGACAGCGCATCAGGTGAAAGAATTGATCGAACAGGCGAAAGGCATCCGCGTAGAGCTAGGCCCCAGTCATGCCCATGGCGGCGCTATATGCGATGGAAGCAGGTTTTCCCAGGAGTTCGGCTTTAAGCTGCGTGGACTTGAAGAGCACCTTCTTCAAAGTTGTGAATAGCCACTCATCTCCTGCGGCAGCCCGAGTCCTCCGGCCCAGCCGTACTCAAGAAGCCCGGCTCGCAGGGTTGTTCGCGCGCTCGATCCTCGCTATGAAACAGCCAGCCTCGCCATTCCGGAGATGAATGTATTTGACTCGTGCGTCCTCCAGGACTTTTTGAGCTCGGGGTTCGAGATTGCCATCTCGGAATCTGTCTTCGGAAATCAACGTCCGATTCTCGCCGAACGCCTCAAGCACAAGCGGAATCCTTCTGAGCTTCGCGGGAAACTCGGCTTCGTCCGAAAAAGACTGACAAGGCTGCTCGTGGATGAAAACCGGCCCGGGTGAAGGATATGGATCCAGGTTCCGGAATGGATCATAGGTAAAAAGAATCCGCTTGTCCTGCCCTTCTACGAACGTGTTCAGACATGAACGGCATGGCCCATAGCCGGTTGCAACTTCTACATGTGCCGGATGTCCGTAGCCAGGTGATTTGAGAGTCTTGCGAACCGCATCAACGATATCGCTTGAGATCGGAACGATCCTGAATGTGTGCATACAGCTCCTCTTGATCAATAGTCACACGAGCTTAAGCACACCATAAGGCCGCAGGCGGATGCCGACTATCCGCTTCTTGCGGCCAAAAGTAATTGCGTAGACTGCCCTGAGCAAGGTCGCATTGGCACTTCACGGCGTGCCGGACGGTGACCCTGCTATTTGCCAGGCAAACGCCAAGGGTGATGAGGCAGTTAGATCGATCGCTGGTTCCACCGTTGAGTAGGACTGTACAAAATCTTTATAGACTGCCTTGCCGTTAAATTGAGCAAAGGTGTCAACTCCATTGGGCGGACAGGCCACCATTCCGCTGAGCGTTCCCTTAGCGGTGATCGAGTTGGGACCTTCTACTGCAGCGCCTGAAAGAAATGGCGGGCCGTTCGGCGGCTTGGGAATTAAGTTCGCGACCTGCACAGAGGAAAGGTGCTGCCATCGCC
>JBLNFC010000340.1:0-3328 GCA_050263355.1 Acidobacteriota bacterium | reverse complement strand
GCTGGCGGTTCAATCATAGTGATCGAGCACAATCTTGACGTGATTAAAACTGCGGATTGGGTCATTGACCTCGGCCCCGAAGGTGGTGAACGTGGCGGTTACGTGCTCGGCAGCGGCCCTCCGGAAGCCATTATCAAGATCAAAGGTTCCTATACCGGAAAATATCTCGCGCCCCTCCTGAACGGAAATGGGAATTCGTCCGGCCAGAAATGATGGGCTGACGATATTCAATCGAACCCTCCAACTGGCTTCCATGCATTTACCACTTTCAGTGCTGCGGGCGCATCCTAACTAGCAATGCCAAACCAGGGTAAAGAGTATTGTCACCATTGCTGGGGTGGAACTCCCTACATGCAGGAAAACGCCCGTTTCAGTGATAATGAAAGCAGCGCCGAGAACAACTGTACAGCATGCGTAATCTAATCGTGATCGCGGGCTTGATTGTCGCTGCGTTTGCCCAAGACTCCGGCAAGACGGTGCGCCACCACAGAGTCGCGGTCGAGGATGCCACCCTGGCCCCCGAACTCGTCGAGGCCGAGTCTGCGCTTGAAAAGCGAGACTTGAGTACTGCCGAGTCCCTTCTGAAGACGGTCACCAGCCGTGACCCTGCCAACTACCGCGCTTGGTTCGATCTGGGCTTCCTGTACAACGCTCAAGGCAAGTCCGAGGACTCCATTGCTGCCTACCGCCACTCGGTAACGGCAAAAAACGATGTCTTCGAATCCAACCTGAATCTCGGTCTGATGTTGGCCAAGGCGGGAAGGCCAGACGCTGAACAATTTTTGAGGGCCGCCACCAGGCTGAAGCCGACTGATCATGTCGAAGAAGGCCAGGCACGCGCATGGCTTTCGCTCGGCCATGTTCTCGAGAGCACCAAACCTGACGAAGCTCTGACAGCGTACCGCATGGCCAGCAGCCTGCAGCCCAAAGATCCTGAACCGCATCTTTCGGCTGGCCCTCTGCTGGAGAAGCAGAATAAATTTGCCGAAGCCGAGCAGGAATACAAGCAGGCGCTTGCTAAAGATCCGAACTCGCCCGAGGCGCTCATCGGGATAGCGAATATTTATATGCGCGGTACGCGTTATATCGAAGCCGCCGAGACACTTCGAAAGCTGGTGGCCCAGCGACCCGACTACGCTGCCGGCCACATACAGCTGGCCAGAGTCCTGGCGGCCGAGAAGAAGTTTGAAGAGGCTATACCCGAGTTTCAGGCAGGCTTGAAACTCAATCCAGCGGACAAGGACGCACAGCGTGATCTGGCTGAAGTGTATGCATCGGCCGGAAAGTTTGTCGATGCTCAATTGCTGTACGAAGTGCTACTCGGAGCGAGTCCCAACGATGCTGCTCTCCACCACAGCCTCGGCCGTGCTTACATGAAGCAACGCAAGTTTCCGCAAGCCCAGCAGGAATTCGTCGCCACGCTGAAGCTGAAACCTGATTTTGGTGAAGCCTATGGTGATCTAGCCATGGCCGCCGACCAGAACAAGGATTATCCCACCACCATACGGGCTCTGGACGTGCGGTCCAAATTCCTGTCGGAGATGCCCGCCACCTAGTTTCTTCGGGCCACCGCCTACGATCATCTCCGTGCTTACAAACAAGCGGCGGAGAATTATCATCTATTTCTACAGGCGTCCAGCGGGCAGCTTCCGGAGCAGGAGTGGCAGGCTCGCCATCGCCTGATCGCAATCGAACCGAAAAAGTGACCAAATGCGAACCTGGGCTCTTCTGATCACCACGATCCTGATAACTGCACTGCTGGCTCTGGGCAAGAAAGAAGACAGCCTTGAGGAGTTGAAAGCGCGTTTGACGAATGCGTCTGCTGATCAACAGATCTCGCTAGGCCTCGAGATTGCCCAGCGTCAACTCACGTCTGCCGACAAACTCTATTCTGACGGCAACGCCGAGCAAGCTCGCAGCGCGGTTAGCGACGTGGTGCAGTACTCCGAAAAAGCCGGCGAAGCTGCAACTCAATCTGGAAAGAAGCTAAAGCAGGCGGAAATCAGCGTTCGCAAGATGGCCCACAAGCTCCTTGAGATCAAACGCTCCGTTAATTTTGAGGATCAACAACCTTTGCAAGACGCTGCGGATCGTCTCGAACATGTGCGCTCCGAGCTCCTTTCCCGAATGTTTGGCCCGAACAAGAAATGAAACCATATTCCATCGCGCTCCTCCTGCTTGCACTCGTTTGCTCTATCCCGCGCGGATCCTACGCGCAGCACCACGCCGATCTCGCTCCCGCCGAAATAGACCAGCTACGTGATTCAATGATGGAGCCTGATACCCGCCTGAAGCTGTATGTCAAGTTTGCCAAGGCGAGGATCGACGCCCTCGATCAGATTCGTACTGATCCGAAGATCTCCGCCGCTGACCGTCCTGCGCAAACTCACGACAAGTTGCAGGACTTCGTCGATATCTACGATGAACTTAATGACAACATCGACATGTATGTCGATCGCAAGGACGACATACGCAAGCCGCTTAAGACCGTCATTGAAGCCGACGCAGAATTCCAGGCAAAGCTCAAGGCTTTCCAGGATTCCTTAACCGCCTCGAAAGAGGACACCAAACCCTTCGAGTTCGTCCTCCGCGATGCAGTCGACGACCTTAACGACAGCGCTCAGGACCACCGAAAATTGCTCGACGAACAGGAGCAGGCTGCAAAGAACAGAAAGAAGCACAAAGGAGACAAGCAACAGCAGTAAGTCTTCAACAGCCGATCCCGATCGGAAAACAGACGGCTTCCTCCCTTGCCGCCTCGTGCTAATCTGACCACCGTGAGAGAGGGCCTCCTCCCTATATTTCAGGAAAGCTATCGCGACCTTAGACCGCGAGCTCCCATACCTGAAATCTCGGTGCAGTTCTTTCCTTTTGCCAACGTGAATAACACGATTCGTCTGCGGGAGGGCAAATTGCTGGTGCGTCTTTCCGACCTATTGGAGGGCGCGCCGGAAAGCGTGTTGCGGTCTATCGCCCACATCTTGCTGGCCAAGATGTACCGCAAACCCATCGATCGCGCCTTCGCCACTCGCTATCGCAAATACATTTCGAGTCACTACATGAGCAGTAAGGCCCACCTGGTCCGCCAGATGCGAGGCCGAAAACGCATCGACACGCATCGCGGACGTGTATACGACCTGAACCAGCTCTTCGACGACCTGAACTTGCGCTTCTTCTTTGGCCTGCTGGCTCGTCCCAACTTGACGTGGAGTCAGAATCACGCCCGCAACAGTTTGGGACACTACGATCCCGCCCACAACACCATTGTCGTTAGTCGTGTTTTCGATCATCCACGTGTACCTCGTTACGCGGTCGAGTACATCGTCTA
>JBLNFC010000339.1:0-12051 GCA_050263355.1 Acidobacteriota bacterium | reverse complement strand
GCACCAGCAGCTCTCCCGAGCCCTCCCTGAAGCGGAAAGTCTTGGCGTTCCGAAACTCCTGCGCCGCACCGGACGCCTCTGCCGGATGCTGCTCGACGCTGGGTTCGTTTACTCCATGTAGAAGCCATGCTTTTTTGAAATTGCTGTTTCTGCTGATGACCCGATCATAAACAAAAAGAACGCTGTGCCCGGGAACGTACAGAATTTCTCGCGTGAAGCGCCTGACCTTGTTGGCGGAGTATGCCTTGCTGGCATCTCCCATAGCATAGTGATATTGGCCGGGCTCGTAGTCCACTACACGCATAGAGCCGAGATCCCATAGATCGCGCGTGCCCTCCCAATCCGTGCGGCTTCGAATGCTATTCCAGAAACGTGATGAATCCATGCGCTGACCACCGTCATTGGCGGCGGACAGCAGATTGTCGGACCAAAAAAACTTTTCCGCGGGATCGTAGACCAACACCGAATTGTGCGCGACTGTTCGGCGGTAATAATTCAGGTAATGGGGACTTTCGGTGTCCGTATAATCCGCGCCGCTGTCAATGGCGAGATAACCGCCGTGATAGATCGTGATCTGGTTTTGATCAAGGTGCTGATGCTTTGCAAAGTATGGACCGCAATCGAATTCAATCCAGGTGGATTGAGGACTCCATCCATCTCTCATAACCAGGTGCCCTACGCCTGGGAAAAAGCATTGGCGCGGCAGCTCCTGCTCACCATCACCAGCAGGATTCCGCGGCGTGACCTCAGGATCGTCCCACAGAAACTGCAGCACCGGCAGCACCCATTCCTTCGTGAAGAATCCGCTCTGGCGAAGGAGCCAGGCGCTGTAAGGGTCCTTGAATCGATTTACCGCATAGCCTACCAGAGCCGTGTCGCGAGAATCGAGAACCGGATACTCATTGTCGCCCTCGCGTGACGGTGTACCGTCGGGAAGAAGCTTGTAGAGGTACGTGTTGCCGATGTTCCGGAACATCGAAAATTGTTGGGCGGGGTCCACGCCCGTGGTCGTCCTTTGTAACTCAGCGATCAGAACGAGCGATGCCCAGGTAATCCGCATGTAATCCAGCGATTCATGGTAGCTGCCTTCGGGCGTCACTATCTCGGAAACGTCCAGCACATTCCATAGACACTTGGTGATCTTGTCGCGCCATGGCTTGCTTTGCTCAACGAAACTAGGATCTCCCTCCAGCGCGGCTGAGGCGAATGCAACCAATGCCAGATACCGCAGCGCATAATTGTGGTAAGAAAATTGGCCAGGGTCTTTGAAGTCGGGACTTGAGAGCATCTGCGCAGCGCCGTCCCGCAACTCACCGGCAATCCGGTCTTTCAACGCACGATCGAAGCCGCGATAATCAAAAAGCCAATCGAAGGCAAGTGCCCAGCGCGCATAATCTACCCACGACCTTGAGGGCTTCCCCTGGGCAGCGATATGCTTCTTGTTCATCTCGGCCAAAGCACGCTCCGCAAAAATGTCTTTTCGCGTAAGTTGCCAGGAAAGCGCCCAACCTTCCATATCCTCCGAGGGGCGGAGGCCCGCAGCATAGCGCGCGTTTAACAGGCGAAGCCCCGTAAATGCATCTCTCTCGGCGATCAAGAGCCGTGGATGGCGTACTGAGAGTTCAGATCTTGCGGGCCAGGCTGAGGCCAAAGCCGTCGCCACCATGGCAGACATAAAATCACGTCGTCTCATAGCTCCAATTTCCCCTAGGCAGCCTCGTTGAGTGCGCTCAGGACGGTGAGGACTAGATTGATGCGGGGCTCCAGGGACTCTCGTTTGTTTCCGAACAGCGGCGGCGGAAGGTTTTGGATCTCATCGAACAGAAAAGCCGAGCGCGGAGCAACAGGGCTCCGAGAAATCAGAGGTTCGCATTCGGTTCCCTCGGCAGCAGCCCCGCCCTACACAATCCACCAACTCGAACCTGCATCTACACTCTTAATAGGCGTGCTGCGTTGTCGTGGTAAACCTTGCGTAGTATGTCATCTGACAAATTGATTCCGTATATGCGCCAGCGCCCCTGGGGCGGTATTCGCGCCGGAGCGTAATCGAAGTACTCGTCCTCCGTTTCCAGGAACCGGTAGTAGATTTCGTAGAGTTGGTCATTGAAGACTTGCTGAGGAAACGCATCTCCATGCGGGGTCGCGTCGGTCGCGAAGAGGATACGATCCTGATATTTATCAAAGAACTTTTTTGATGTGTACGGCTGTCTCCCAAGTTCGCCGATCCTTGCAGCCATATCCACATACATATTCGGAAATCTGTCGAGGTTCTCCGACACGTTCTGCAGGTTCTCTGAGAAATTCCCGAAATGCAAGGTCACGAACGTAGTCTTGGGATGACGCGCTATAACTCGGTTTCGAGCTTCAAGTAATTCAGCGTTGCTGGGGAAATCGCCTCCGTAGAACGACCAGTCTGGATGGTTATTCAATTCTTCGTAGCGTTCATTAAACCGGTCAGTCGGAGTGAAGAAGGCGACCGGGTCAGAGACATGCATGGCGACCGGCATGTTGAGCTGCCCGCACGCAGCCCACATGGGATCGAATCGCGGATCATCGATCTTCACCAGCGCGCCTGAGGTGATGTTCTCGCGCAGATAAAGTCCAAGCGTCTTCAGAATCTTCAGCCCTCTGGCCCCGTCGCGATGTGCCTGCTCAATCGCTTGCGCTTGCAAGGCGGGATAGTTGGATTCCTTAAAATGAGAGTACGAGGGCTCAGTGAAGGTTAAGAAGCGGCCCGGATATGCTCGATCGTATTTCGCGACCGCATCCTGGAGCCCCTTCTCGTAACCCCCCGTCAGGTTGACCATGGTTTGGATATTCGTGCGGTCCATGACGGCGAGCAATTCCTGAGGCGTGCCAAGATATTCACGCTCCGGCGAGAGCGCAACCCCTTTCTCCGATTTCGCCGACACAGATATATGAGTGTGGAAATCGATCAGAGGGAACTTGGAGCGGGGCACATGCGACTGGTGCACCTGGAGCATGCTCCTAGGTTCATACTGAGAGAGCTCCAGAGGTTTCGGCGCAGCTCTCTTTTCCGGTGGTTCTTCTTCGGGCCAGGCGTTCTTTAGTCCCGTTCCGGCAATTACCCCCACGCTGCTATATAGCCACTCACGGCGAGTGATCACACTGACTCCTAGGTCTGGATTATCGGGCCGGTTCAAGCGCCGGTGTGGCGATGTCCAAAGGTCGTGCCTGCCCAGTCACCGAGCCATGCCACACGCTACCACCAAACGTTGTAATGTAGATCTTATCCCGATCCTGCGGGTCCGGAATTACTCTGTGACCCCATTTGAAATTGAAACCTGGGACACGCGTCCAATGCACACCGCGATCGGACGAGCGCCATGCGGAAGACTCGAACCCTGCAGCATAGAGCACATTAGAATCGCCCGAGTCGATCGTGACGTCGTAAATATGCTCATCTCTCTCCATGATCTGTTTCCAGCTCTTGCCGCCGTCCTCGGACAAAAATATCCCACCGCCTTCTCCATGACTCCCGGTAGCCCTCGCCCACGCCGCCAAGTACAAACGCTTGGGAGACTGCGGATCGACCGCGAGACCATTCGGTCCATTGGTTCCTTGGGGCAACGGTACTGGTTCCCAGTGCGCTGCACCGTCCGTAGACCGGTAAAGCGCGCCATCCCCGCTATTGCCGATGCTACCATCCTCCGAACGGCGCGCGATCACAGCGTAGAGTGTCCCGTCGGAACTCTGTGCCAGTCTCCAAACAAATGGTTGAGACTGCGTGATTCCCTGATTCTTCAAGCTCCAGCTTCGTCCACCATCTGAACTCTTGTAAACTCCGCGCCCGAATCCCGCAACATAAAGAACCCTCGCCTCGACTGGACTCGTGGGATCCAGCAGGATGTGGGTTGCTGCGGTCTGATCCATGCCGTCATTCGATTTCTGCCACGTCCTCCCGCCATCGTCGCTCCGGCAAACTCCACCCTTGTAGTTCAGCACCGAGTTGTGTCGCCACATCTTCGGACGCGGAAGATCGTGGGTGTAACTGTTCACACTCCACGCCCTGCCGCGCACCTTGGGATCAAATACCACCCAATAGGTGGTATTCAGCCAGTCGCGTGGAACGCCGGCAGTGGAACTGGTCCAAGAGGCGCCGCCATCTTCGCTACGGAAAAGTCCTATGTCTGTGTAAGTGATGAACTGCCGTTTCGCATCGAATGGATCGAAATGGATTCCGTAGCTGGTGGTAACGTTCAGCCCCGTCGTTGCCCATCCGGCATTGTCCATTTTATGTGAGTACAACGCCGTCCATGCCGCGCCGCCATCGGTCGTGCGTAGCGTTCGGCCCAAATCGGTTCCGTAGGCGAGATTCGGGTCCTGCTCTGCTACGGTCATATTCAGTGGATTCTCGCCCCATCCCGGCCCAAAGCGCTCGGTGATCCATGCGTCATGAATATTCTTAGCTGGGCTGTCATCTTCCTTCCACACTAGCTTCCATGTGCGCCCGGAGTCGGTAGTTTTCGCAACCCCAAGCCATGTCTTCCCATCAGCTTTCAGGTTGCCATAGGAGACGTAGGCCACTTCCGGGTGGAGCAAACTCGTCGCTATAGCTCGCAATGCTGCGCCCTGCCCAGAAAGGGTACGCTTTTGCCAGTTCTCGCCGCCATCAACAGAAACAAAGATCGCCTCTTTGGAAGTGGCGTAGATGGTTGGCTGCGCTTCCGAGCCAAAGCCCAGCGACGTCTCTGAGATACCCGTGGGTAGCGCAAGGCTGCGCGATTTGGTGCCGGAAACGACGGTAATGGCCTGCGTTCCCGCAACAAACAGAGTGCGTGACTCCGGCGAAGAGCGCCGATCTATCCAGATGTGCCGCGGCTTCTCGGGCAGATTAACCTGCTTCGCCCAAGTACCGCCAGAATCGTGGGACACGAACAGCGCTTGACTCTCTTTCGGACCCGCCGCCACGTAAAGGATCTTTGAGTCGGCCGGATCGATGGCCAGCGCCGCAATGACACCCAGGGGATCAGGTTCGGCAATGAGTTGCTCGTCGGCATGGTCGGAACTCATCTTCACACCTTTGAGCGAGTCTGGGCTGGGATAAACCAGATTCCAATGTTCTCCACCATCCGTGCTGCGCCATAGACCCGTGGCATGCGCATACATGGTCTTGGCATCGAGGGGATCGAAAACAAAAAAGGTCACCACACCGCGAAGGTTGAACATTCGCCAGTTTTGACCACCATCATGCGTAATGTAGGAACCGGTCATGTCGCATGAGATCAGTACGGTGTTGGAATCGTGCGGGCTAATGGTGGGATTGAACATCGCACCGCCGCCCCCCGGGCCGATGACGCGAAAGTCGCCGGGACGCTGGGCTTCAACACAGGTGAGAAACAGAGTGATCAGAACTGTGGTGAGAATGGACTGCCTCATCAATCCTGCCAGTAAGCTTTCGCTGAGTATAGAAAATCTTGGGCCGCCGTTCTTTCGCCTGAAATCAAAGGTGGCCGCCCACCGACGTTGGTTCACGTCGCGGCCACCTTCTGTTGCAAACACCGAAAAGCTAGAACGTGATCCGAAGGCGTAAACGTATGGTTCGACGGCTGTCCACACCTTCTTGCGTAAAGGTTTGGATCAGTCGTCCGAAGTCCGTATTCGGAGTTACATCACTGATAAATGGCTGTAGCGTGGTGGGGTTGACTCCGATATTGAAGTCGCCCAGGAGAGCGAATGGCCCGCCGCCCCCGCCGTAGTCGCTGTCGGGTGACCACAGGGGATGGTTGAATACGTTGTTGATGTCCGCACCGAGCTCAGCGTTCACGCGCTCTCCGAAACGGAAGCTCTTATGCACACCCAGATTGACGCCCCAAGTCCCCGGACCGTACAACAAATTGCGCTTTGCAATTTGGGGGTTATCGAACACGTCAGCTCCAAGAGGCGGGAGTCCGAAAGCATTAGGATCCCAAATCTGGTCACCACTCCGCTTATTGAAGTTGCCGATGACGGTGGGCCGAAAGGATGGCTCAGCATTGAAATCGCCGGTAGCATCGAGGGAAGCAACACCGACATTGCCCGGTACGGCTGGACCGCAGTTGTCGCAAAGCCAGAACGGTGTGAAACCTGTACCCGTCTTGGCGAACATGTTGAAGCTGGTTTGCCAGCCGCCAACGAAGGCGTCGACCCAACGTGAAAATGACGATCCGAATTTTCTACCGCGTCCCACCGGCAGTTCGTAAACACCGTAAGCTACGAATCGATTCTTTGGAACGAATGCCTCTTGCCCGTAATCATGGTTGGGTTGGAAATCGTTATAGGCAATGCCACCCAGACTCGAGTTCCCGGTGTCAAGCCCAGTCGATTTCTGATCGAGATAAGTGTACGAAACGTTTAGCATCAGGCCGTGCGAGAAACGATGCTCCAACTGCGTCTGAAACGCGTTCGAGCGCCCATGTCCAAAGTTCCCGTAACTTAGCAGGAAATCGCCCAGACCCGGGAACGGTTGTCGTGCCAAATCGGCGGGTGAATAATCGCAATCATCGCCCGGGGTGCATGGCGTAACGCCGTCGCCGGTCGTGGTACCAAAAGGAACATCACTGGGCCTGATCGCGTTCAAGTCCGTTCCAGCAATCAGTCCGCTAAGGGCGCTGCCCAGATACGATAAACGTAACGACGTATCCCGGACGATTTCTCGCTCGTAGGTGACGTTGTATTGCTGAATCCGCGGCTGTCTCAGACCAAAGGGCACCGCGTTAATTGCAGGCACGCCGCCAAATCCTGTAGCCACAATGCCGCCATTCAGAGGGCTGAAGCCATGCGCATTGCCCGGCCAGCCGTTCAGCGGTGTGGGGGCAGGGTTCCCATCTGCATCAGTATCGCGCTTGGTCAAGCCCTGGTTGAAGGGGTTGGTGGCAATTGGATCTCGTATGCCCTGGGCGGCGGAAGTTGGGAAGTAGAATCCATAACCTCCACGCAGGACCGATTTCTCCGATAACCGAAACGCAAACCCGATCCTCGGCGCAAAGTTGTTCTTATCGGTTCGAACCAGTCCGCGTCCAGTATCTAGACCGGATTGGGACGCTAAGACCACGGGCCGTTGTTGCGGTATGCGAGTATCAAGGAACGGCACGGTTTTATCGGAAGGTACGATGAAGCGACCTTTCAAGCCAGTGGTCGGATCAACAAAGTTGGGATCGAAATTGACCAGAAGGTCGTGGTTTTCAATGAACGGCGTGATCAACTCATACCGCAACCCTAGATTCAAGGTCAGTCGGGGCGTGACTTTCCAATCATCCTGGAAAAAGAAGCCCTGTTCCCAGTTGTAGACGTCCATCGGAGGCCGTGGAGCATTGATGTAAGTCACACTGGTGGGCGGCAATCCCATGATGAAATCCGCGAATGGATCGGTGACTCCGATATCGCCGGTGTAGGTCATCGCACCTCTCGGGTTCCCACGATTCACAGCGAAACCATCGATTGCGGCGTTGCGCACGAAGTCGGCGCCCATTTTGAAGTTGTGCTTGCCGACTACCCATGTGAGCGTGTCTCCAAACGTGGCAAGGTTCTGGTCTAGCGGTCGGTCGGTGTTACGACCTCCATTCTGGAAAGTTGCAAAGGCGCCATTGAAGTTGATTGCGGGATGACCGAATGTCTTGAGTTCGTTGGCTCCTACTACCGCTCCATAAGCATCGATATCCGACTGGTCGAATCCGATGCTGGAAAGAAATCCGCCAAGGGTCGTATTACTGTGCCTGCGCAGCTTCTGCTTGTTGAATCCACCCCGCGCTTCATTGATCACGCTGTTGCTGAACATGTGCGTGTAGGAGACCGAAACGGTGTCATTTCTCCGATCATTTTGCGTCAGCCCAAGGCCTGTATAAGGACTTTGAACGAAGGTATTCGCCTGGGTTTGGCCAGCAGCGTTGTAGACCACGTAAACTCGGTCTTTCTCGCTGAAGTCGTGGTCCACTCTCAAAGTTCCCAAATCCTGAACTGACCGCCCGGGAACATTCGTGGCAAAATCGGGCACCTTTCCCGTCGAGGAGTCGATGGGAGCCGAAAGTCCAATCTTGGGGAAGTAAGTCCCGATTAGCTTTTGAACGGTGGGATTGAGCAATCGCGATGGAATGCGCGTGAAAACCGTAGCCGGTGTGCAAGGAGTTGTTGGGTCCCCGTCATCATCAAGACAAGCGACGGTCGTGTTGTTTGCAAGTTCCTGCGGCGTTAGCGTGACGCCCGCAGGTACCACTGGCTTACTGGCATCGTCGACTTGCGTGAAGTCTCCGGCCCACAGGCTCGGGTGAGGCAGATTGCTGTTTAGAAGATTTACCGGCTGGACTGTCCAATCCCTTTCATAAGCTGCAAAGAACCAGGTCTTACCGAGCTTTGGGATGGGTCCACCAATCGAGGCGCCAACGTCCGTAATGTTGAAGTAGGGATTGGGATACTTGTTCTGAAATGCAGTCGGAGCGAAATCGGCCTTGCCGTTCAAGTCTTGAACTGTCCAGGCTGCCAAAGCTGAGTTCTTATTGTTGTAGAAGATGGAACCATGGTATCCGGCGCCGCCGCGCTTAGTCGTGACTCGTATATTCGCGATCCCCGCATACTCCGCGCTGAAGTCATTGGAAAGGACGTTGATGTCTCCAACGGCTTCGAGAGACGGCTGACTTCCAGTGGGCTCACCGAAAATTCCGCCGTTCGAGCGCTGCCCATCCAGGGCGAAATTCGCGCCATAACTCTGTGCACCCAGGAATTTGAAAGAGCCGTCCGTTCCCGATTGGGTGATGTTGGGATTCAGGTACAGAAACGAATACACGTTGCGGCTGTCACGAGGAAGATCAATTACCGCTTGGCTGGTAATGGTATCGGATATCGTCTGATCTTCGGTGTTCACGAGGGGAGCTTCTGAAGTAACCGCTACTACCTCGGTGGCCGACGCTACCTTCAAGACGGCATCGGCGCTTACCACATCACTGCCGTTCAACCGAATCCCTCTGACCTCGGTTGTGCCCATTCCGGTCATCGACACTGACACTTTGTACTCGCCGGAGCTCAGACCAAAGATGCGGTATTCGCCTTGGGAATTGGTTTTCGTCTCGCGTGGCGTGTTCGTCCCTAAGTCGAGAATCACCACTTTGGCGTTGGGAACAACGGCACCCGAGGAGTCGGTCACCTGACCCCGAATCGTGCCCAAATCTGTTCCTTGCCCGAACAAGAAATGTGCACTGCCGATGACGGATAACAAGACGACAACCAACAGGAATTGAGTTACTGACTTCATATACCACGCCCCCACAGCGGTGAGTTACTGGAACGAGATGTGCTTTTTACCACAGTTAGAAACGGGAAAGCAAACAAACAATAGCAAATGAAAAAATATTCGAAATGAAACGTAAGTCTGTTGTTTGAGGGTGTAAACCAGATTAGTTCGTGGAAACGCGCGGTGAACCCTTTTTACCTGATGAAAGCGGCGCGTGCGTCACTCACCCGATGTATGCGCGTGGCCACATCCATGAAGCAAGATTTAAGACACCGCTCGCTCTCTAACTGGACTTCGCAACTAGCATCGAAAATCCTGAGATGCCCATGCCCGATGACTCGACTGGTGACGCACGAACTTTCATTGCAATGGGGTAACAAGGAGATGGTTCGAGTTCTAGAGATCCGGCTTGAAGATTACTCCCTTGCCGGTGCGACTGTTCATCACAGCAACTAGCGGGGCTTGGAACCGGAGATGACGGACGCAATCTCGCTCGTCCAACGCTGGGTTGGTACCCAACCACTCCCAATCCACGAAGCCCTCGCCAGCGTCCGGATTCACG
The DNA here is from genome assembly GCA_050263355.1 of Acidobacteriota bacterium. Lineage (GTDB taxonomy): Bacteria > Acidobacteriota > Terriglobia > Terriglobales > Acidobacteriaceae > Gp1-AA122. The sequence goes on along the minus strand of JBLNFC010000339.1, from coordinate 2,266 downwards.
GTAAAGTAGCCGGTTTGAAAAGCGGTGAGATTTTGGAAGAAATGACTCCCTTGGGACGGGGTGACGCGAAAGTCGCGGAATCCAGCTTCAACAATGATTCGCGCTCCTGAGATTTCATCCCACTCCACCGGGATTCCGAGCCATGGATCATTGGATCCCCATCGCCCAACACCTATCAGCAGGTAGGGGAGTCCCTCATCCGTGAGCTTGGCATTAAGGTGAGCAACGGCGCGCGCCACCTGTTGACTTCGCGAACGCTCGAAACGGTGGAAGTCCACTACAACCACATCCCGCAAATCCGCTATGCGCCCGCCGCCGAGGACCTGTGAGCTTTGGCAAAGCAGTCGGGAAGGGTCCACGTCGTCAATCCTGAGTTCCTCGCCTTCGCGCGAAAGAACCAGCGGGCGAATTTGGAGAAACCCGAAATCCGCAATTTCATCGGAAACTTGCGGCAGGCGAACTGCGAATTCTATTTCCACGGGTCGCGCAAATGCATTTTCTGCAATCGTGCTCAGTTGGACAAGGATATCGGCGAGAGGAAAGACGCTGTGTTTGAGAATCGGGGCAAAACTCACGACGCGCACGCCGGGCCTGCTTAGGCCATCGTAAACCGCATTATTGTCATTGGAGTAGGTCGAACCCACGAAATTGAGCGTTCCATCTGCTTCGGCAACATCGAGTCCGAAGCGCGATTCACGCAGATCAGCACGCGGATCTTTCTGGCCTTCGAGGTGTTGCAAGTGCAGAGCCCAGAACTCCGATTGCGAGTTCGCGAGAATGTCTTCGACCGAAGAGAATTGAAGAATGTTCTTCGGGAAACGAGGACAAAATGTGAGGCACTTGCCCCCATCTACCACTTCTCGACCCATGCCAAGAGCTACCGCAGCTATTCCGTCCTGAGCTCGCGCTGGCATTATTGGGTAGAAATTGTGCGAGCGTACCACTCCTGACACGTTAGGATAAAAGCGCTGCTGGTGCCGCGCCCCGATTACCTCCTGCAGGATGACGGCCATCTTTTCTTCTTCAAGTCGGTATGGTGTAGCCCGCACGTAGGCTTTAGCGTGTTGATGAAACGTCGAGGCGTACACCAACTTGATCGCTTCCATCAATTGCTGCAAACGCACATCAAGGTCGGGGTGCTGGTTGGACAACATGTACGTCTCGTAGACTCCGGTGAATGGCTGGTATTGCGAGTCTTCCAGCAAACTCGAGGAGCGGACGGCCAACGGGTAGTTTGCTTCGCCAAGGTAGGTGATGAGGTTCTCCCGCACGAAAGATGGCAGAGACGCGGCCAGGAAGCGCTGATCGATTTCAGCATCGTCGGTGGCGTGCATAGCGAAATCGAGCAGGTTGTTTTCCGTCAGAAAGCGGTCAAAGATATCGGTGGAAAGGACCACCGTCGGCGGCACAGCTATGCGCACCCCAGCAAAGCGCTTTGCCATCTGCCGGTTGTGGAGCAGTTGTCGAACGAAAGCTAAGCCCCTGGCCTTGCCTCCCAAGGAACCGCCGCCAATGCGGAGGAAAAAAGAGTCCCCAGATTTCAACGTACCCGCGTCAAAGTCTCCGATGAGACCTTGGCTCTGCTCCACCCGGTATTCGGCGATGGAATCGATCAATTCGCGACGGAGGTGCTCCACGGTCGGGAAGTCTGAAACCTTGCGCGGCCTGAGTCTTTGGGCCAAGGCGAACTCTGTCCTGGCGCGCATCCATCGCGAGAAGTGATTGCTTTGAGCGTGGTAAGCAATGCTCTCGCACGGGACTGAGTGCAATAGTTCTTCAAGGCCATTCAAATCATTAGCTCGCGCCACTTCCGAGTGGTCCGGCCGGCGAAAGACGAAGTCGCCAAACGCGAATTGATCGGCCAGAACGCGGCGCAGATCTCGTAACAGAGTAGGGGAGCGCTTTCGCAGGAATGAGCATCCCTCTGCGTGCGCGCGGGCCTTAAACTCCGCGCGGCTGGACTGAAGCACGATCGGAGCATCCGGCACCAACCCACGGATAGTGCGGACCAATTCGAATCCCGCCCCCGCCCTTAACTCGCCAGCGCGGGGAAATTCGATGTCTGAAACGACACCCAAAAGATCTTTGTGATACCTACTTATGCATAATTCCGCTTCTTCATAACTGGATGCCAGCAGAATCTTGGGTCGCGCGCGCATGCGCATGAGCTTGTGAGCAACATTGATCCCTTCACGCAGCAGACGTCGAGACTGTGTGATCAGTTCCGTGTAAATGACCGGCAGAAAGGAGGAGTAGTAACGAATGT
>JBLNFC010000338.1:0-4933 GCA_050263355.1 Acidobacteriota bacterium | reverse complement strand
ACCGGCAAAACCTATCGCGGCGTACGTCAGCAGTTCGTGAAGCTGGAAGGCTCGCGCGGCGATCAGGTCGCGGTCGTATCCGGTTTGAAGCCGGGCGACGAAGTGGTGAGTTCCGGCGTCTTCAAGCTGCGGAACGGTGCGGCCGTGCAGATTAACAACAAAGTTCAGCCGGAGAATAACCCGGCGCCCAAGCCCCAGGACAGCTAAATGAAACTGACCGATCTGTTTATTAAACGACCCGTTCTTTCGATCGTCGTCAGTCTCGTGATCCTGATTGCGGGACTGCAGTCGATCCGCTCGCTGAGCGTGCGGCAGTATCCCCGGAGCGATATCGCAGTCGTTCAGGTGACCACGGTCTATGTAGGAGCCAACGCAGACCTGGTTCGCGGATTCATTACGACACCGCTCGAGCGCGTAATCGCTAGCGCTGACGGAATCGATTACATGGAATCCTCGAGTGCTCAGGGACTCAGCACCATTACGGTGCACCTGAAGCTCAATTACGACACCAATGCTGCATTGACGCAGATTCAGGCGAAGTTGGCTCAGGTTCGCAACGATTTGCCCCCGGAGTCGCAGGCGCCGGTCATCGACCTGCAAACGGCCGACACGCAGTTTGCCGCAATGTATATCGGGTTCTCCTCCGCCAATCTGGACCAGAATCAGATTACGGATTACCTGACGCGCGTAGTGCAGCCGAAGTTAAGCGCCATTAATGGAGTTCAACGAGCGGACATCCTCGGCGACCGTACCTTCGCCATGCGCGTGTGGCTTAAGCCCGACAGAATGGCAGCGCTGGGCATCTCGGCCTCGGCTGTGCGGGACGCCTTATCGCGCAATAACCACTTGTCCGCTCTCGGTCAGACTAAAGGGTCCATGGTCTCCGTGAACCTGATCGCCAACACCGACTTGCGTACCGCGGATGAGTTCAAGCAACTCGTAGTCAAGCAGGACAAAGGTGTGGTCGTTCGCCTGGGCGAAATTGCAGATGTCGTTCTTGGCGCGCAAAACTATGAGCAGGACGTTCGCTTCAACGGCGAGACCGCCACATTTATGGGCATTTGGGTTTTGCCCACGGCCAACTCGCTCGATGTGATAAAGCACGTTCGCGCTGAACTCCCAGAGATCCGGTCGCAATTGCCTCCGGGCATGAAGGTCGGAGTTCCCTACGACTCGACCGAGTACATTCAGGATGCGATCAACGAAGTGCTTCGGACTTTAACCGAGACGTTGATCATCGTCATCATTGTTATTTTCCTTTTCCTTGGGTCTTTCCGTTCGGTACTCATCCCGATCGTCGCGATTCCAATTTCTCTCATCGGCGCTGTCTTTCTCATGCTGATCGCGGGGTTCACGATCAACTTGTTGACCCTGCTCGCGATCGTGCTCTCAGTTGGTTTAGTCGTGGACGACGCCATTGTCATGGTGGAAAACGTTGAGCGTCACCTCCACTTGGGAAAACCGCCGGTCAAGGCTGCAATCGATGCAGCGCGCGAGTTGGTCGGCCCAATCATCGCGATGACGATCACACTGGCTGCCGTCTATGCTCCAGTCGGAATTCAGGGAGGACTAACCGGAGCGCTATTCCGTGAATTCGCCTTTACCCTTGCCGGTGCCGTCATCGTTTCTGGTGTAGTTGCTCTAACCCTATCTCCGATGATGGGATCGAGATTGCTACGCGCCGGCGACACGGATAAGGGATTCGCCGGCTGGGTGAATCGGCGGTTCGAGAGTGTTCGAAACACCTATTCCAGCTTGCTTTTCGGAACCCTGCAGTACAGGCCCGTCGTCCTAGTGTTGTGGGGCATTGTTGTTTTGCTGATTGTTCCGTTTTACATGTTCTCCCAGCGCGAACTGGCGCCGGCTGAAGACCAGGGAGTTGTGTTCGGCGTCATCCAGTCGTCCGCAAACGCCACACTCGATCAGACCAATCTGTTCACCAAGCAGGTTTACGACGTTTATCACGCCTTTCCAGAGAGTGCGAGCATCTTCCAAATTACTTCGCCGAGTGGTGGCTTCGGCGGCATGGTGACTAAACCGTGGAGTCAGCGCAAGAAGACGGCGCAACAACTGCTGGTCGAATCGGTAGGTCCGCTGTCCAAAATTCCTGGCATCCGTGTCATTCCACTGACGCCCCCTCCTTTGCCGGGAGGCGGAAATTTCCCGGTGGAGTTCGTTGTCGTCTCGGCCGCTGAGCCCAGGCAGCTCGACGCCTTCGCTAAGCAGCTTGTCGCTAAGGCTTTCGCCAGTGGTTTGTTTATCTACGCCGATAGCGATCTCAAATTTGATCAGCCGCAAGCCGAGGTCGTGTTCGACCGCGATAAGCTGCGTTCTCAAGGCGTAGACCTGACCCAAGCCGGACAGGATCTGGCAACTCTGTATGGCGGCGATTACGTAAACCGCTTCAGCAATCAGGGCCGTAGCTACAAGGTTATTCCGCAGATTAAGCGCGAAGGACGTCTGACTCCCGAACAGATGAAGCAGATCTATGTCACCGGTTCGGACAACAAGCTGGTTCCGTTGTCGACATTCGCCACTATCAAGGACACAACCGAGCCCCGGGAGCTGAAAAAGTTCCAGCAACTCAACGCGGTGACGATTCAAGGGGTTATTCCTCCCAATGTGCCCCTCGATCAGGCGTTGCGCTTCGTGGAAGACCAGGCGAAGACAATTCTGCCGCAGGGCTTCACCGTAGATTACGCAGGTGAGTCTCGTCAGCTACGGACCGAAGGCAGCAAGTTTTTGACCACATTCCTTTTGTCCGGAATTTTGATTTACATCGTGCTGGCGGCACAATTCGAGAGCTTCCGAGATCCTTTCATCATTCTTGTGGGATCAGTACCGCTGGCCGTGTCCGGCGCGTTATTGTTCTCGTTCCTGGGCCTGACAACCCTGAATATCTACAGTCAAGTCGGGCTTATTACGTTAGTCGGACTGGTTTCAAAGAACGGTATTCTGATCGTGGAGTTTGCGAATCACCTGCAGGAAACGGGGAAAGACAAGCTGGCGGCTGTGGTTGAAGCGGCCACCACGCGCCTCCGGCCTATTTTAATGACCACCGCCGCGACCGTGGTCGGCCACTTCCCCCTCGTGCTCGCAACTGGGCCTGGCGCAGGCGCCCGGAACAGCATCGGTATCATGCTGGTCAGCGGCATGATCATTGGAACGGCGTTCACACTGTTTGTCGTGCCGTCCATTTACGTGCTGGTCGCGCGCACTCACTCGGCCGCTTCCTTCGAAGAAGCCGAGGCCACTCTCGACGCCGAGGAAGCGGTGGCATAGATCAGGCGCAACTCGGAAAACTAAGGGGAGGGATTCAGTTCCCTCCCCAAACTTTTGCCGGATGAGGTTGTAAACGGGGGCAACACCGTCTAGCAGGTAATCTTCGCGCCCAATTGAATGGGACGCGATCGGCCGGAGGCAATAACAGAATCCACGCTCGGCGCGGCAAAATCGTAAAAGCACCCGCGTCGACGGAACCGAGAACTTTGTCGAAGCACGCTCTCACCAGCGGGATTTAGCTTTTGAGCTTCGGCCGTTCGCACGCGTCCACAATCTTCTTGGGGTCGATCGCGTCCTTGTCAACTTGCTCTTCCAGGATTTTCCCGTCCTTGCCAATCAGAAAGTTGATGCGGCGCGCCGCCTTGTACTCGTCGACATAAACGCCGTACTTGTGAGTGGCTTCACCTCCCCAATCGCTCAGGAGCGGGAAGGTTACGCCGATCTGATCGGCAAAGGCTTTGTTCGCGAAGGGACTGTCCATGCTCACACCCAGGACCTGGGTGTCTGTAGCTTCCAGCTTTTTAAGATTCTGCTGGAAGTTTTTCATTTGCTCCGTTCAACCACCGGTGAAAGCAAAGATGTAGAAGGCAAGCACGACATTCTTCTTCCCTCGGAAGTCACTCAAAGAGACATCCTTCAGGTCTTTGCCGTCGAAGTACTGCATTTTGAAATCGGGTGCTACATCGCCCACCTTCAGAGACGGCGCGGCTTTGGGGTTCTTCTTCGTTTCCGCAGCCAACGGACTCGCGAGCGACAGTAAGATCGCCGCCGCGCCCAGCCAACCACCGATCTGTTTCACTGTATTTTTCTTCATCAATGTGACCCCACAAGATCTGCTACGAGCCTAACCTGCTCCTGCCGCGAGGTCAATGAGAGTCTCCTCACGTCATTGCGAAATTGGCCAAAGAAGCTTTACATTCTTGACAGGAAGCCGGTGTTGCCGCGCACACGCCCATACAGCTTCCGTGATGTGACTCAGGGAACGACAATACGAGCCCGCGTCCCAGAGCAGAGAACTCTCAAACACACTATGGGTGCTCGCCGGATCCGCGCAATTACGGTCTCCTGAAACCAATGAGCCTGCGAACCATCAATGACATCTTCTTCACCGTTGTAGAGCGCGGCCATTCCCGAGTCATGTTGCAGCGGGAGCCCATTGACTGGGTTCCGATATCCTCGGATGAACTGCATGCCCGCGTGATGAGTGTCGCTCGTGCATTGATCGCCTGGGGCATTGGCAAAGGTGATCGCGTCGCTATTCTTAGCGAAAATCGACCCGAGTGGAGTACCGCTGATTTCGCGACCCTGTTGCTCGGCGCGGTGGTTGTTCCTGTGTACGCGACCTTAACCGATGAGCAAACGGCTTACATTCTGCGCGATTCAGGAACGAAAGCGATTTTTGTATCCAACGAGAAACAGCTTCTCAAGATTCTGGCCATTCAGAATCAGACTCCGCTCGAGAAGATCGTGGTCATGGATGCGGTCGAAACCGCGCATGCCTTTCACATGCATCGCATCATGCAGACCGCCGCGACCGGTCCGGACGGGGCAATTGAAGCTGTAGCACACTCAATCCGCCCTGACGATTTGGCGACCATCATCTACACATCGGGCACCACGGGAACGCCGAAAGGCGCGATGCTGACTCACG
>JBLNFC010000337.1:0-7770 GCA_050263355.1 Acidobacteriota bacterium | reverse complement strand
TTCTTCGCGCAAACTACGCTTTAGCGTGAAGCGCACGATGATGATCGCGAAACGGCTATATGAAGGTGTGGAACTGGGCGATGAGGGACTGGTCGGCCTGATTACCTATATGCGTACGGATTCCACGCGCGTGTCTAACGACGCGCTTGCGGAAGTGCGGGAGTATGTGGGCAAGGAGTACGGTCCGAATTATCTGCCGGAAACGCCGAACACGTTCAAATCGAAGAAGGGAGCCCAGGAAGCGCACGAGGCCATTCGGCCCACCTCGGCCATGCGGCATCCTGAGCAGATAAAGCAGTATTTAAAAGAAGATGAATACAAGGTTTACAAGCTGATCTGGCAACGCTTCGTTGCCTCACAGATCAATCCTGCCGTCTTTGACCAGACTACGGTCGACATAGACGCCAAGTCAGGAAACGAGAGTTACTGGTTCCGGGTCACCGGTTCTGTTCTGAAGTTCGACGGTTTCCTCAAAGTCTATGAAGAGTCCCATGAAGGTAAGGACGAAGAAGCAGAAGAACTGAAGCACAAGCTACCGCCGCTCGAGGCAGGTCAGAAGCTTACGCTCAGAGAATTGAAGCCCGAGCAGCACTTCACCGAGCCTCCGCCGCGATACAACGAAGCATCGCTGGTGAAGGAACTGGAAGAGCGCGGCATTGGCCGTCCTTCCACCTACTCCGCGATTCTGAGCACAATTCAGGAGCGCCAGTACGTTCAGAAGCTGGGGGGCAAATTTGCGCCGACGGAGATCGGCCTCGTCGTGACGGACCTGCTGGTTGAGAATTTCCGCGACATCTTCGACGTGCAATACACTGCGCGGCTCGAGGAAGAACTCGATGAGATTGAAGAAGGCAAGGAGAAGTGGACCGACGCCATGTCGGAGTTCTACAAGCGTTTCGCTAAGGATCTCAAATACGCTGAGAAGCACATGGAAAACATTAAGCGTATGGAGAAGCCTACGGACGAGAAGTGCGAACGCTGCGGTTCTCCCCTGATCATCAAGTGGGGCAAGCACGGCTCCTTCTACGCTTGCAGTTCTTACGACAAGGATGACCCGAATAGCTGCACATTCACCAAAGAGAATCCGATCAATCTCCCCGATCTGGATTCGGCTGACGTGCAGGAGACCTCGCAGGAAGAGTACTGCGAGAATTGCGGGCGAGTCATGGTCCTGAAACGGGGCCGATTCGGGCAGTTCATGGCCTGCACGGGTTATCCAGATTGCAAGACTACGCGGCGTCTGGACCAGGGTCGCAAGGTGCCGGACATTCCATTGGAAGAGTTGTGTCCGAAGTGCAACCGGAATATGGTAATTCGGCATGGCCGCTATGGCGAGTTCACATCTTGCAGTGGTTACCCCGATTGCAAGTACGTGAAGCAAAACTTCATTGGTGTGAAATGCCCGTTGTGCGAGGACGGGGAAGTCGTCGAAAAGAAAGCCCGAAGAAAGGGCAATACATTCTTCGGTTGCTCAAATTATCCGAAGTGCAAGTTCACCTCTGCCAATAAACCCATTGCAGAGAAGTGTCCTTCCTGCGGAAGTGAATATCTGGTAGAGAAGACATTGAAAGCTGGGCCAGTGATCGCCTGTCCGAACAAGGAGTGCGATTACGAGCGTCCTGCCGAAACCGTGCCCGTAATTCCGCCTCCCGAGGATCAGCCTCATGCCAAATAAGCCTACCGCTGCCGACGCCGAACTCATTCTCAAACTGTACGATTTGCGCCGCGAAGCGGAGATGCGCAAGGCGAGAAGTTGGTGGTTCGCCGACTTCTGGCCAGACAGCGCAGACGATCTTATGAAGCTCGCGATGAATCCCAAGGCGCAGGAAAATCACTGGATGCGCCAAGTTGTCGGGTATTGGGAAATGGCGGCTATGCTGGTGGTGCACGGTACCCTAAACGAATCGATGTTTCTGGAGTTAAGCTTCAGTGGCGAAATGTTCTTTGCCTTCGCGAAGGTCAAGCCGTTTCTGAGCGACATGCGCGAAAAGATGAAGAACCCGGAGTTTTTGGGGAATGTGGAGAAAGTGATTACACGCAGCAAGCTTGGCCGTGATCGACTGCAATGGTTCGAAAACCGTGTTGCGGCTCGGCGGAAGATGATGCACGAGCAAGCAGCCAAAGCCAGCTCCTGACACTGAGCTTACGAGATAAATTCACGGATATACTCGTCCTTCGTCTCTTTCAGCTCGTGCGCGTCGCCGTCAAAGATTACCTTTCCATCGCGCAGGATCAAGAAAGTTATCCTAACCTCGCCGCGTTGCCCTTTGGGCAAAGGTTTCATGCGGTTGCTCTGCCGGTCAAAGTAGTGAGTGGCCATGGTGAAGGCGTCCTGCAGGCGATGAGTGACGAGCAGCGCACTGGTCTTGTAGACATCTCTTTGCTTTACGATCAACTCGATAATGGTTGTTGACGTAACCGGGTCTAAGCCGCCGGTTGGCGAATCATACAAAAGTACTTCAGGTTGCGTGATGACAGCGCGCGCGATAGCGACGCGGCGGCGCATTCCACCGGATAATTCCGCCGGAAACTTGTCCAAGGTGTGCTCGAGTTCCACAAAGCGTAAGACTTCCCGCACGCGCTCTTCGATCTGAGACTCGGGAACATCTCCTTCCTCATAGAGGCGGAAGGCTACGTTCTCGCGCACGGTTAAGGAATCGAACAACGCGCTCTCTTGAAAGACAATGCCGACCCTGCTTCTGAGCGCGAACAGGTCCTCTTCCTTCATGTGCACAATGTCCTGACCCAGGGTGTAGATTTGTCCGCGATCCGGTTTCAAAAGTCCCAGTGCCAGCTTCAGCAACGTGCTCTTGCCTGAGCCAGCCGCTCCGAAAACGGCCTTGGTCTCGCCTCTAGGCAGCTGGAAAGAGACGCCATTCAGAACCTGCTTGTCTTCGAAACCGATAGCCACATCCTCGAAAACAACGGCTTCATTCATTGGCTGTGCTGTGGCACTGGCCGGCGCAATCGAAATGGAGGGGGGAAGCGACATAATCTACCGGTATGCCATCAGCACCATCAACAGACGGGTGACGAGTGCGTCCAGAACAAGGATCAGGACAGAGGCGGCGACCACGGCTTGTGTAGTAGCGCGGCCCACGCCCTGGGTGCCACCTTTCGCCGACAATCCGTAATAGCAGCCAACGGTAGCGATGATGAACCCGAAGATCACGGGCTTCATCAAGCCCATGAACACGTCCTCGAATACCAGAGTCTGGTAGGCATTGCTCCAATACTGGTGTGAGTCAAGGCCGAGCAGGAACTGTGCGATGAATGCGCCCCCGGACAAGCCGACCAGATCGGAGATGATGGTCAAGAAGAACAGCATGAAAACGGTCGCGATCACGCGCGGAGTGACCAGTTTCTTAAGTGGATCCGTACCCAGCGCGCGCATGGCGTCGATCTGCTCGGTTACGACCATGGATCCGAGTTCGCTGGCCATTCCCGATGAGTTCCGCCCCGCAACCATGAGGCTGGTCAACACAGGGCCCAGTTCACGCACCATAGAGGTGGAAACCAGTTGTCCAATAAGAGAAAGCGAACCAAACCGCTGCAACGTGTTCGAGGATTGCAAAGCGAGAACCAGGCCGGTGAAGAAACCGGTCAAGACGACAACGGGCAGAGAACCCACGCCTATCAGATCAGCCTGTTGAATCGTGTCCGCCAGGTAGCGAGGAGTGCGGAAAAGATTTCCAACCGAACGACTTGCCAGGAGCGCATAGTCCTGAATAGCCAGCACCTTGTCTTTGGCAAAGTCTGCGGGCGAGATCAGTTCCATGCGTTCGATGCCGGCGCGGTTGTTTGCGAGATCCAGACCGGTCCTATCGGCAATATAGCAGAGCTAATCGCACGTTTCAGCTTTAGGTGCGCAGCTCTCATTTCCTAACTTGGTATGGGACGAGGATGCGGTGAGTCTTGGCGGAATGAAAAGGGGAGAGTGGCCTATTCTCTCCCTTTTCTCTTGATCTCGATATTGAGTCGCTTGATTTTCTGGTTCAGGGTCGACAATGGAACCTTGAACCGTTCAGCGGTCTCGGTCTGGTTGCCATTGCACTTTTCCAGCATGTCGGTGATTATGCGGCGCTCGCACTCCTCAACGATGTCGAACAGGGAAGCGTCGGCGCGTTGTTCAAGGATGGGGAACACCGGATTACGATCTACGACCTGATCGGGTAGCAGTTCGGGGCCGATCTCCACTCCGGAAGACAGCACAACAGCACGTTCGATAACGTTTTCGAGCTCACGAACGTTGCCGGGCCATGAGTAGCTCACGAGCGGGCGCAGTGCTTCGGTGTTGATCCGCCGCAATGGCCGTTCGTTCTCCTCAGAGTATTTTCGGAGGAAGTGATCTACAAGGATGGGGATATCCTCTTTGCGCTGGCGTAATGCGGGCAAGTCAATAGCGATAACATTGAGGCGGTAGTACAAATCCTCGCGGAACCTGCCCTCGTGCACGAGTTGTTTGAGGTCGACGTTAGTGGCGGCGATGATACGAACGTCGACTTGAATCTCCTGCACTCCCCCCAAATGCATGAACTTGCGATCTTGCAGCACACGCAGAATCTTGCTCTGCGTATCCATGCTCATGTTTCCAATCTCATCCAGGAACAGAGTGCCGCGGTCAGCGACTTCGAACAGGCCTTTCTTAGAGGCGATTGCGCTGGTGAATGCACCCTTTACGTGCCCGAATAGTGTGGATTCGAGCAAGTCTGGAGGCATGGAGCCAGTATTAACCGGGACAAAAGGCCTGTCACGACGAGTGGAGTTGAGATGGATAGCTTTGGCGATGAGTTCTTTGCCGGTTCCACTCTCGCCTTGGAGCAGCACTGTAGATCGGCTGGAAGCCACCTGGGCCACCAAGTCGAAGATCTTCAGCATGGGCTCACTCTTGCCCACGATGTTTTCGAAGTTGTAGCGCTGTTTGAGAGCGCGTTTGAGTTGGACGTTCTCTTCTTCCGCACGGTGGCGCGCAACGGCAGCACGAACGTCGGCCAGTAATTTCTCGTTGTCCCAAGGTTTCTGAATGAAGTTTGCCGCGCCGGACTGGATGGCGCGAACGGCATTTTCGACGGTGCCGTAGGCGGTGATCATGATGACGGCCTGCTGCGGCTCCTGCGCCCGCAGATCAGCGAGCAGATCGAGTCCGTTGCGATCGGGCAAGGCGAGATCCAGGAGAACGAGGTCAAAAGCGCGCTCGCCCAGACGGGAGGCTCCTTCATCCGCACTCCCTGCTACGTCAACCTCATAGCCTTCCAGTTCAAGCAAGGTACGTAAGGATTCGCGTATTTCGGCCTCATCGTCGATGATCAGAACGGATCCAACCGAAGAGAACGAGACCTCTCCAAAGCTGCGGCGTGGAACTACGGCAAGTTCAGACATTGACGGCTTTCCTCGTAAGCGGGAAATCCAGATAAAACGTAGTGCCTTCGCCCGGCTGGCTCTCCACTCTGATCTTCCCCGCGTGCTCCTGGATGATGCCGTAGGTGACGCTCAAACCGAGGCCTGTCCCCCGGTTCTGGCCATCCCGCGGCGTTGTCTTGGTAGTGAAAAATGGATCGTAGATGCGCCTGATATGCTCTTGCGCGATGCCGCTTCCAGTATCTGCAATGACGATACTGACGCCAGTACCATTGGAAGTGGCAACGCGCAGATTCCCACCGCTGGGCATTGCATCCTTAGCGTTCAAAAACAAATTCAGAAAAACTTGTTGCAGCTTGCCGGCATTGCCCTGAATGAGCGGAAGGTGGTCGGCAAGCTCGTCCTGAACTTTAATCTTAGAAGTCTTGAACTGGTGCTCCAGCAGCGCCAGCGTATCCGACACGATCTTGTTTACATCGACCTCAGTGAACTCAGTGCCGCTGGTTCGGGAGAAGTTCAGCAGGTTATTCACAATTTCCGAAGCACGGAATGTGGAACGAGTGATCTTTTCCAGCAAGGCGGTGCGCGTCGGGTCGCCCTGGAGTTGCTTGGAAAGCATCTGTGCGTAAGAAGAGATCACCGCCAGAGGAGTATTCACTTCGTGCGCGACGCCCGCCGCGAGCAGTCCGATGGACGAGAGTTTGTCGGATTGCGAAAGTTGCGATTCCAACTCAACTCGTTCGGTGATGTCGTCCACAATGATTAGCCTGCCGATGACATTGAACTTTCGCGTCACTAGTGGCGCTATAGCCACGTTGACAACCCGCGTCTCGCCCGTCGGTGTCCCCAGGCGGAACTTGTACAAATTGTGAATGCCGGGGGTCTGCCGGACGCGATAAAACTCTTCCACGAACGCAGCTGGAAACACTTCACTTAGGGGGCGAGTGAGCGCCTGCCAGCGAGGCAGCGCGTACATGACTTCCATCTGCGAGTTCCAGGACTCAATGCGATCCGCGAGGTCTACTGCCATCACGCCCACGCTGATCGACTCGACAATATTTTCGTTGAAGTCCTTAAGACGCTCGTATTCGGAGACCTTCTCTTCCAACGAGGCATACAAGCGCGCGTTCTGGATAGCGATGCCAATATAGCCAGCCAAAGTCTCAACCAATTCCACATCCTCGCTGGAAAGAAAATCACCTTCGGCGGTCTTGCCGAAGCCGAGAAATGCGATGGGTTTCTGTTGCGCTCTGCATGGAATGTAGTAGTTCAAGTCCAGACGCGCGATCGCTTCCTGGGCACTGGGACTCTCTCTTGGCACCTGGTGAGTGTTGTCGAAGAACAGGTGACCGGCCTCCATTTCGGGTCGAGGCGTGCTTAGAAAGCTGAGATCCAGTCCTCCTGTATGCGCCATACCGAAGGAGTTAGCGAGAACGAAAGTCGAGGATTCGTTATCGCCGCTAGCCAGGAAAATCGCCATACGATCGACCAGCAGGGTTCGTGAAAGTCGATCGACCACCGATCCCAGCATCTTGTCGAGGTCGGTCTCCGCGCTCAGATCACGTCCGAACTCAATGAGCGTCTTGCGAAAATCGTAACGCGTGCGATAGAAGTACCGATCAATGCGGTCCTGAATCCATTTCCGAAGTGGATCAAACAAGACAGCGGTCACGACGACCGCGAGTACGAGACCAATCGGACCACTGCTGGGAATCCGCAGATGTACAACTTCGGCGACGGCGGCAACCACAGCGAAGTACATTGCGGCGATCGAAGCGGCAGCGAGGGTGTAGACCACGCCGCGCTTGAAGATAAGGTCCACATCCATCAGGCGATACCGGAATATGGCGTAGCCGAATGTCAGCGGCAGAAAAACCAGCGACAACACCGAAACGCGCATCAGCGGATTCGGGACCGCTCCCCAGAGAAATGGGACGACATAGAACAGGCTGAAAGGAGCAATCGCCAGGATCGTCCCTCGACTCACCCACTTGAGCTGCTGGCGCAGGACAGGTTTGGTCGTGCGCAGGTATCCGCGCCACAGAATCCAGGTTGCCAGGACGAAGTAGGCGGCAAGGTAAAGCATCTGGAGGCGGTCCAGATTCCAGCGCAGGCGCTCGGTAGCCACCATGACCCGAAGACTGGCCACGTGTAATACCAGCAGCAGTGAACCGGGTACGTACACGAGGGAAGCGATCCACCCGTGCTTGCGCATGATCTCGTGCTTCTCAGGGAAGGTCAGAACGAAATGCAGGAAGAGGGCGGGTTGCAGCAGCCATGCGACCACGTTGCCCCAGTAAATAATCCAGTCAAATTCGTTAAGCTTGCCCGTGTACTTGAAGGAATATCGTCTCACTCGTCCGCAAGGATCTGCTCAGCGTCCAGTCGGACCCACGCTCACCGGAGCGCGGC
>JBLNFC010000336.1:0-4423 GCA_050263355.1 Acidobacteriota bacterium | reverse complement strand
AAGCTACGTTGCCCAAGTGCTGTAAAGCGTCTGAAAGTTGATAGTATTCAGGGCTGCCCTCCTCCCACATTCGATCGCGTTCCGCGAACTTCTCCGGCGCAAAGGTTGCGAGGCCGAGCAGGTAATCCGATCCATACTCGATCATGTTGATGCCTAGGTCATTCCCTGTGTAAATGCGAAAGTCGGGCCGATGTTGATCGCGAATGGCGAGACGCTCAAGCTCAATCAGTCGGTCGAGCGAGGAATGCTTCATTCCTTTGATTTCCGGAATATCCATGAGATGGAGGATGGTATCTTGCGTCAGAATCTCTCCACTCGGACCGAACATTGGGCCCAACTCGAACGCTAGTACCTGCGCGTAGTCCCGGCAGACGGCTTGATAGATGGCCGCCAGCTCTCTTCCAGAATGGCCTTTCAATCGTGCAGTCTGAAACAGAATTGGAATGCCGCCAAGTGCCGAAATTTGATCGATCTGTTGTCGGTACAAACTGACAATATCGCCATCCAAACCTTCGATGTATGCTCCCGCGACAAATGCCACCTCCTTGCCAAGGGCATCTCGCGTCCACCGTAGAACATCTTGCTTCTGTGATTCGGTCAAGTAGTTCACATAACCTGTATCCATATTGACTGCGTTCATCAAACCCGCGCGTTGGGTAGCAACCAGGTGCTGCTGAAAGGCACTCACCGCGATTCGTCCGTCTTGCTCGAACGGTAATAAACCGGCAGCTATGCCGTGCACTTTTCGACGCAGTTTCCGGCGCTCTATCAAGTTGGTGACGTTTGTTTCTGGCTCCATCAATAGCCACACTCAGAGTTCGTGACAGTCAGCGCTTCTTCAGATTCTTTAGTCGGTCCGCGAGTTCAGAATTCTTGTAGTAATTGTCCAAGGGATAGCATCCTGAGGGCAATCCATTGCGCGGCGCGGTCGTGCAATCACTGAAGGTTCGGCAAATGCGCCTGTGCTGAATGGCTTCGCCGGCGGAGGCGTCCCAGAGCAGTTCCGGATATGTCAGCACCATTCGACCTATGCCAACTACATCGACCCATCCCCCGCGAATGGCCGCCTGCGCAACGTTTGGCAAGAAATCCTGCAGGTACGTATATGCTGATCCCACAAAGATCAAATTCGAAAAAAGTTCTTTCAACTGGCGAGTCGTGTTCATTTGTCTCGCCACGCCGATCAGCGGGTCTTCTGGGGGCTCGTAGCCGTCGGAGGGAGGATAAAGTGCTGGTCGCTGAATGTGAGGATTGTAATAAGGACTGCCGGCAGTGAGATTCACCATGCGAATGTTCAATTGTTGCAGCAGTTCCAGGAACTGAATCGGTTCTGTCAAATCCTCTTCATCAGGACGCAGTGCGTTGACTCCAAATCCCCACCGATAGGGAATGAAGCTCTCGAAATGTTCGGCAACACCGGGACCAGGTTTCCTGGGTGACGACCGCTCCGGATCGGCATGGAAGGGCACGGTATCGAAGGCGGAGAGCCTTACACCGATTTCGAGTCCCGGAACACTTGCGCGGATTCCCTCTACCACTTCGCGCAAAAATCGTGTGCGGTTCTCGAAAGTTCCGCCGTAAGCGCCTTCGCGGGTGTGAGCGCTGAGAAACTCATGTCCTAAATATCCGTGACAATGCTTAATGTCGACAAAATGAAAACCCAACTTCCAGGCGATTTCTGCGGCACGATGGAAGTCTTCAATGATTGCCCGGATCTCTCCATCGGTGAGCAAAGGGTAGTCATGCGGCAGACTCTGGCGCCTGTCGAGGATGGGGTGATGGTACAGAATACGAGGCTCGTTTCTCTCGTGCGCATTGGGACGGCTGAATCGTCCGGAGTGCGTCAATTGCAAGCCGATCAGCAAGTCGCCATCGAACCCTGTGGTGCGTTGATGCTCTTGGACCAAAGTTTCGCGCAGACGCGCTAGCCCGTCGTAAGTGTGGGACGCTGCCAGAAGCTGATTCGGATTAGCGCGTCCTTCATGGGAGACTGCGACGGCTTCTCCTCCCCAGATCAGTTTCGCGCCGCTTCGCCCAAAACGCTGCCATCGACGCAAAGTGCTCGCGGTTGGATTACCGTCAGCTCTTCCATCCCAGCCCTCCATAGGCTGCACGGCAATCCGGTTTCCAATTTTGATTGCACCCCTGACCAGCGGCTGCAGCAGCGGCGTTTCTGGTCCGCAAACCAGCTCGCCATCGCAGGGAATGTTCAGACTCAACTCCCGCAAGTGCTGTTTGAAGCGTTCGACCCCTTTGAGTGTGCCCAGCCGCGCAATTGAATCCGTGTGGCGGTTCATGGTTAAAGTTGCGTCAAACGGAACGCACGAGGCCCTGTCGCGTAGCTTCGGAATTACGAATGAGGAAAAGGACGATAATCATCGCGACGAATGGGACCAATCCCGCAACGATCACGATGGGGTCAAAAGAATGGCCTCCCATCGCTTGTCGTGCGTCGGAAAAGTGTCCGATGAGCTTGAAAGCGACGATAGTTCCGAGTCCCGCCGCGGTTCCACTGATTCCACTAACAGTGGCTACTGACTCGCTATAAAACAGGTCTGAGGGCAACACATTGGCCATGGTGGAGAAAGCAGCATAGGAGAAAGTTGCGAGAGCAAACAGGAGTGCGATGACCGATAATCTGCTCGTGAAAACTGTGGGCATGAGCATCGTGACACCCAGACCACCGAAAATAATGACGGCTTGCCGGGCCCGCCCCAGCGGCCATCCCCGTTTGATCAGCACACCCGAGATCCATCCGCCGAAGAAATTGCCAAAATCAGCCGCCAGGAAGGGAATCCAGATCGCAATAAGACCGGTCCTCAGTTCGATTCCCTTGGCCACGAGGTAAATAGGAAACCAATCCGTAACAAAAAACCAGACCGGATCCGTTAACGCCTTGGCTAGGACCGCTGCCCAGGTTTGCGGCAGTTTCAGCAGGAGTCGCCAGCCGAGCGGATCCCGAGTCGCTGGCGCTGTGCTTCCGTCCTCTTTGTCGGACAGAATCATCTCTCGTTCTGCTGGACTGATCCTAGGATGAGTCTCTGGCGGATGATAGAGCCGGCGCCAGATGATCAGCCAAAGAAAGCCCAGGGTTCCGGGAATTGCGAACGCCGGACGCCATCCCCAGCGAAAATAAATCCACAGAATTAACCAGGCTGCGACTGCTCCTCCAACCGAAGAGCCGCTATCAAATAACGCTGTTGCAAGACCACGTTCGCGCTTGGGAAACCACTCAGAAACTGCTTTCGTTGCCGCTGGCCAGTTGCCCGACTCTCCAGCACCCAGCAGGAAGCGGAAGGTGGCGAAACTGTAAAAGCCTCTCGCCAGCGAGGTCAGGACGGACACGACGGAATAGAAAAGAACTGTGATCGACAAGCCGCGCCGCGTGCCGATGCGGTCCATGAAACGGCCGAAAACCGTCTGCCCCAATGAATACGCGATCCGGAACCCAATCACGATGTTTGCGTAATCGGTGTTGGTCCAGTGATATTCCAGCTTGAGGTAAGGCGCCAGTAGCGACAGGGTCTGCCGGTCTATGTAATTAATGATTGTAGATAGAAGTAGCACGCCACCAATCCACCAGCGCAAATTGAAAATCGCGGGGCGCGGGTGGGGCGATGACATGGTAGCCGCAACGGTGGTGGTCGGCTGCTCTTTGATACTTAGACCTCAGTAGTTCCCGTGACACTGCGGCCATACGCGCAGCGTGCCTGCTATTGCATGCAGTATTGCGCGCACACTGTGTGCTGGGAAAATGTCACACACGTGCAATCCTCAAACGCAGATTGCCCAGATTATGGCGCACAAGGCGCAACACGCCTTTGGCATTCGTTCGCAGGCGCTCCGTTCCCGCCGATACCCCCGGCAACACCGCCTTCGGCGACGGCGATACATTCAGCCCGCCGAAATTCAATTCGTACACCGACTCTGGCTCCAGACTTGTGATAATCAGTGAATCGCAAGAGAGATCGGGCAACGATGCTTCACGTTGCATGACCACGTCGTTTGTGGAACTAAACAATACCACCGGACCGGCTTGGAACGCTGCTCCTTGAAAGTTAACCCCGTCGATCAGTTCGGCGGATCTCCGTCCCGTTTTTCCGGCATCACCGATTTCAAAAACATGAAGGAAGAAATCCTCTTCGGCCGGAGTGGATGGTGAAACCTCAATCCTCCACCCACCGGGAATCACGTTCTTACAATTAGATGGAAGGATTTTGTCGAAGTCTTGTCCCCAAAAGACTTTCCACATGTGCCGGAGTTTAGGATCGTCGGGCAATGGCCCGCCCTGCGGAGGCTCAAGCGGCCAATTTTCTCCGGTTCCCCACGCACCTCCGTGATCATCGCCCGGCGTATAAAATTCGTTTTCGGAGCCGCCCCGTTTGTTAACGATCCTTTCCTTTGGCAGAAGGCAGTGCACCAG
>JBLNFC010000335.1:0-5673 GCA_050263355.1 Acidobacteriota bacterium | reverse complement strand
GAAGACGTTGAGCTCGACCTCACTCCTGGCACCCTGGAAAAAACCAATGATCCCGTCCGCATGTACTTGCGCGAGATGGGAACCGTTCCGCTGCTTACGCGCGAAGGCGAAGTAGAAATTGCCAAGCGGATTGAGCGCGGACAGAACCGGGTACTCAAAGCCCTTTCAAGATCGCCCATTGTGATCCGCGAGCTGCTCGCTATGGGCGAGGATCTCAAGAACGGGGTCCGCTCAATCAAAGAGCTGGTCACGTTCGATGAAGAGGAAATTACCGAAGAGATTCTCGACAACCGGCTGAAGGAATTCACCGGCAAGATCGATGATCTGAACAAGCTCTACAAAAAATCGAACCAGGTTGCGGAGAAGTTTGCGGCAGTTTCGCAGAAGAAACGGCCCAAGGACTTCCGCCGACACCGGATTCACCTGGCTCGCGCGATTGTTGGCGTGTCGCTGGCTGTCCGGAGGCTTGGCTTCACCAACACCGAACGCAAGCGGCTGATCGAGCGGGTCACGAAGACCGTCGACAGCATGCGCTCACTCGACCGGCAGACGCAGAACCTCGAGCGCAAGGCTGATGCCACGCGCAGCGAGGAGCAGAAGAAAGAGTATCGGCGCCAGGCCCGCCAGCTCCGCACAGAGCTGGAGAAGATGGAAGCTGATGCGGGCGTGTCGTTCCAGGAACTCAAGCGCACGCAGCGCGAGATCATCCAGGGCGACATGGATGCCGAGCAGGCGAAGCGCGAGCTAATCGAAGCCAACCTTCGGTTAGTCGTTTCGATCGCCAAGAAGTACACCAACCGCGGCTTGCAGTTCCTGGATCTGATTCAGGAAGGCAATATCGGCCTGATGAAGGCCGTGGACAAGTTCGAATACCGTCGTGGCTATAAATTTTCAACATATGCCACGTGGTGGATTCGGCAGGCTATTACACGCGCCATCGCCGACCAGGCTCGTACGATCCGAATTCCCGTGCACATGATCGAAACGATCAACAAGCTGATTCGCACGTCGCGACAGCTGGTGCAGGAATTAGGACGAGAGCCGACGTCGGAAGA
Organism: Acidobacteriota bacterium; assembly: GCA_050263355.1. GTDB lineage: Bacteria > Acidobacteriota > Terriglobia > Terriglobales > Acidobacteriaceae > Gp1-AA122. Next base: position 4,618 of record JBLNFC010000335.1, on the reverse strand, counting down.
AATCGCCAAGCGGATGGATATTCCGGTGGCGAAGGTGCGTAAGGTCCTGAAGATTGCACAAGAGCCGATCTCCCTCGAAACACCGATTGGTGAAGAGGAAGACTCGCACTTGGGTGACTTCATCGAAGATCGCGGTGTTGTGTCCCCGGCAGAAGCGGTGATCAATGTCAACCTGAAGGATCAGACGTCGCAAGTGCTGCGCACGCTGACTCCGCGGGAAGAGAAAGTGATCAAGATGCGCTTCGGGCTGGAGGACGGCAGCGAACACACGCTTGAAGAAGTAGGACAATCGTTCGCAGTGACACGCGAACGTATTCGTCAGATTGAAGCAAAGGCGTTGCGCAAGCTGCGTCATCCATCACGCTCACGAAAGTTGCGGGCGTTTATGGACGGAGTACACGACTGAATTAGGCTCTCGGCCCTACGGCGCTCGGATCTAAGAAACGCGGAAAGGCACGGCTTCGGCCGTGCCTTTTTATTTTTCATTGCCGCTAGGATGGAACAGCACATTGCGCGGCAAGTTGGCTGGTAGTACAAAACGGCGTTGTGTAAGTGCTGCTGCCCAACTTTTCCATCGGTTTCCACAACAAAGTCCTGTCCTGCACAGCTTGTTCACAATTCCAAACTGTTTTTTCCTTGAGCGTTCCTCCTGCGTGGGGCACATTGCTTCTCACGCAAGCGCGAGATGTTCCGAGTGACTTGCCGGAGCATTATGAACGAGCTAGTGGTTCCAGCAATTCTCGAGGGTGAATTGCTGGGTGGGTTCCCGAAAGTGCTGTCACAGGCGCGTGGGTTACCCGGGCGTTGCGGCCTCCTTAAGGTCTGCTCTAACCGGCAGGACCGAACCGCTGGCGTTCATGATGACTGTGGGTCGTAAGATCTGCAGATGCACGCTGAAACTCATGCTCTTAGGAGCATGATCAAAGTAGAAGCGTGCCCCTGTTGCGAAAGCGGCAGATAGCAAGACGGAACATCTTTGTGCGATCGATGCGGCCCGGGTGGCTGGCCTGGGCCGCAATCGTTTTTTTGGAGTCGTCAGTCGTCAGTCGTCAGTCGTCAGTCGTCAGTCGTCAGTCGTCAGTCGCTGGTCAGTTCTCAGCTCTACAATCTTCAGTGAGTCTTCTTCGGTTGCCATTGCACATTGCAGTGAAAAAGCTGTAGCATAGTTTCGTGTTTTATTCGCCTAGACGCAAAAACGCTTTCACGGCCCTACGCAGGCCTTTCGCACTGAAAAGTTCTCGCATTAATGAAGCAAGGCTCGCTGCCGGGTCGGTTACGACAACCAGAATGGAAGCGCGCGTAAACGCATTTACTTGGCCGCGAAAATTTCATTGCTCCGAGTTTTCCGAAGTACTTATGCACAGTTCGCGGATGACGCGCTCAAATTTGATCGGTACATTCGTTGCACCTTCTTCCAGATACTGACCTGATCGTGGCTACCACCGACTACAACATCGCCAGCAGTCTGCCCGCCAATGTAGAAGCGGAGCGCTCCATCCTGGGTGCGATCCTGCTCGACAATCTCGCCTACAACCAGGCAGCGGAGCATCTGCGTCCAGACGATTTTTCGCTCGACTCTCACCGCCGTATCTATTCACGCATGGTCGATTTGGCTGAGTCGTCACGGCCGATCGACATGATCACGCTGATCGAGGAATTAGAGCGGCGCAAAGAACTGGAAGCGATCGGGGACGTGGGGTACGTCTCGGGCCTGGTGGATGGTGTTCCCGACCGTCCCAGCATCGAGCACTACATCCGTATCGTCCGCGATAAGGCTCTACTGCGGGGATTGATTCACGCAGCCAACGCAGCGATCGCCAAAGCTGCCGACCAGAGCGATCCCGCCGAAGACATTCTCAATGAAGCCGAAGCCACCATCTTCCAGCTCTCGGAAAAGCGCATTGGGCGTGGCTTTATTGGCGTGCAGGAGATCATCAAAGAGCTCGGTGGAATTGATGCCCTGCTGCAACGCGGGCAGCGCATTACAGGGCTCGAGACCTACTACAGCGAACTAGACGAAAAAACAAGTGGGTTGCAACCCTCCGATCTGGTGATTCTTGCCGCACGTCCATCGATGGGAAAAACTTCGTTTGCTATGAACATTGCGGAGAATGCCGCAATTCATGGCAGTAAGGTTGTCGGCGTGTTCTCGTTGGAGATGTCGAAAGAAGCGCTATTACAGCGAATGCTTTGTTCGGTCGCCCGAGTGGATGCTCACAAATTCCGTACTGGATCGCTATGGCAGGATGATACGCGGAAGATCCAGCAGGCCATTGAACAGCTGGCGCACGCTCCCATTTTTGTCGATGACACACCAGGGATTTCCATCAGTGAGATGCGAGCCAAGGCGCGGCGCCTGGTTCAGTCGCAGGGCAAGTTGGATTTGCTCATTGTCGATTACCTGCAATTGATGTCGGGTGGCGGAGGAAGGCGCTACGAAAACCGGACGCAAGAAGTCTCGGCAATCTCGCGCGGACTGAAGGGTTTAGCCAAAGAATTACGGGTGCCGGTCATAGCCTTGTCGCAGCTGAGCCGCGCTCCCGAGACTCGAGGCTCCGGAGATCATCGTCCACAACTTTCCGATCTGCGAGAATCCGGGTCAATCGAGCAGGATGCCGACCTAGTGATGTTTATATTTCGGGAGGAAGTGTATAAGCCAGACGATCCCGAACTGGAAGGGCGCGCGGAAATTATCATCGCCAAGCAGCGAAATGGTCCAATCGGACGTATCAATCTTGCCTTTATCAAGCGTTCCACCCGCTTCGAAAACATGGCGCATGAGGACAGCGAGCCGATGAATTAGACGGGCCGACTGGTCGGTCGGTATGAGCCAATTAACGTCTTTGTTAAATGAACACTTTCGCTACTCGCTCCTGTGGAAAAACTTGTGAATCTGTGGGACGCGCCTTTTCACCCGTTGCGCTCTAAGCTAAATCCAGCATCTCTGGATAGCACTTTAGTGCTACTATGTTCCACACTTGCAAGTACTTATACGGCATCCACGTGTCGTCGGGCGGTTGCAAAACTTTCGTTTCAGATGATTGCATCCATTTAGATTTGCACATACAGGAATTACGGTATCTGGTTGATAGAGCGGGAATTTCAGGAGCAACAAGAGCAGAATTCCTGGACATTAGGCAGGTAAAACGCGGTTTCCAAGGTGTGAAAGTTGCAGATTTCCAGGGGCCTCCAGCGGGTGTTTGTCAGGCCGGCTCACGAGATCGCCCTTGGAAAACCAGTCACGAACAGGAGAGTTGTCGGCGCTGCGTCGAACCTACTGCCCATCTTCGCCGACCTTTAGAACCGCTAGAAATGCTTCCTGAGGAATGTCGACCCGGCCGATGCGTTTCATGCGGCGCTTGCCCTCTTTTTGTTTCTCCAGCAACTTCCGCTTGCGGGTGATGTCGCCACCGTAGCACTTGGCGAGGACGTTTTTGCGCATGGCAGGAACCGTTTCGCGGGCGATCACCTTCGCGCCTATGGCAGCCTGGATGGCGACCTCGAACATTTGACGCGGAATGAGTTGCTTCATCTTGGTGGCGAGTGCACGGCCACGTTCGTACGCGAAGTCCCGGTGCACGATGATCGATAAGGCGTCAACGGGATCTCCGGAGACCAGAATGTCCAATTTCGACATGGGCGACTCCCAGTAACCTGCCAGGTGATAGTCGAGGGAAGCGTAGCCGCGGGATACAGATTTCAAGCGATCGTAAAAATCCAGCACGATTTCGTTGAGCGGAAGTTCGTAGTGAAGCATCACGCGGGAAGAGCTGACGTACTCAAACGTTTTCTGCCGCCCTCGTTTTTCTTCGACCAGCTTCAGAATTCCGCCGACGTACTCTTCATTGGTGAGAATTGTAGCCAGGATCACCGGCTCTTCTACTTTGGCGATTTCGCTCTGGTCAGGCCAGCGGGAAGGATTGTCTACTTCAATCAGCTCGCCGTCGGTTTTTGTGACCTTGTATCGGACGCTGGGAGCGGTAGTAATTAGTTCCAGATTGAATTCGCGTTCGAGACGCTCTTGAATGATCTCCATGTGGAGGAGGCCAAGAAAACCGCAGCGGAAGCCGAAACCGAGCGCGGTAGAGCTTTCGGGCTCGAAGAAGAAAGAAGCATCATTCAGCCGTAGTTTTTCCAGAGCCTCACGAAGAGCCGTGTGTTCGTGCGCGTCAACGGTATAGAGGCCCGCGAAGACCATAGGCTTGATTTCTTCAAAGCCGGGAAGGGCTTCGAGGGCAGGATCATTGTCGTCCGTAATGGTGTCGCCGATTTTCGTATCGGCAACATTCTTAAGGTTCGCAAACAGAAAACCTACTTCGCCAGCCTCAAGGGTTTCGACTTCGACGGGCTTGGGCGTCAGCACGCCCAGAGTCTCGACCTCGAAGACGCGTCCGTTAGACCAAAGGCGGATTTTCTGCTTCTTGCGCAGAGTGCCATGAAAAACTCGGGTGAGCACGACGACTCCGCGATATGGATCGAACCAGGAATCGAAGATTAGAGCCTGCAGCTTATGTTCCGGATGCCCCTTTGGTGGGGGGACGCGCTTCACGATGGCTTCGAGAACGTCGGGAACGCCCTGACCGGTCTTGGCGCTGATCAGAATCGCGTCAGAAGCATC
>JBLNFC010000334.1:0-3092 GCA_050263355.1 Acidobacteriota bacterium | reverse complement strand
GCATCGGTGCATCGCTACTATGCACTCTACGTCCAAATCCTGATGATGCTTGATCGTCGGCACCCTCATTTTGGCTTTGCAGAAAAGGCCTTTGATGCCGCCGAAAAAAGCAAAGTACGATCGTTGCTGGACTTGTTGACTACTGCTGCGCACGATGCGCCTTGTGACGAACTGTTACAGGAGCAATTGAAAGTTGAGACCGCAGCGCAGGCAGCTCCAGATGCGAAGCTAATTGCAACCGATCTCACCAGGGCGGATGGAAACCTGAGTGGAATGTCTTCGCCCGCGGGGTCACTAGCGTTGAAGGAGATTCAGGCACAGATTGCGGGCGGTGACACACTCCTTCTCGAATACGCTCTGGGCGACGAAAAAAGCTATCTTTGGGTCATTGACGAAGATCATATTTCTGCCCATGAACTACCCACGTCACACGAGATCAAGAAGTTGGTTGAGAAGTTTCGCCGGACCCTTGCGCCGCCACAATGGAAGGAGGAGGAGACCGCTGTCGAATACCAGGCGAGAGCGCGCAAATTGGACGATAACTTTCAATCTTACTCTCGGCAACTGTCGCGACTGTTGCTTGGGGCAGTCACTCTGGCCCGGACAAAGCGCCTTCTCATCGTGCCTGATGGATCTCTGCAATACATCCCATTTGCCGCGCTGCCACTACCCGGCCCAACGACAAGCAATCGGCCCCTCGTACGTAGTCAAGAAATAGTCATTTTGCCTTCAGCATCTGTGCTGACAAGTTTGAGAAAGGCGGCTGCTAAAAGGACTCCACCAACAGCCACCGCGGCAATTTTCGGCGATCCGGTTTTCGAAGCTGATGACCCACGGGTGTCCACATTTCGTGTAAAGCGCAAGAGCAGCATGCAAGAACGACCACTCGCTTTAACCAGGGCCATCCGGGACATTGGCGCGTCACCCTATATTGTCCGGCTACCTGCATCACGTAATGAGGCAAATGCGATTGCAACAATTCTTCGCTCCCGAAACCCTCAAGGCGTGCATATCGGGTTGGACTTTGATGCGAGCCGGGAGTACGTGGTGAAACAAGGGCTGACACGATTTCGCCTCGTTCATTTCGCGACTCACGGAGTGATTGACACCCACCATCCGGAAATGTCCGGGCTGATTCTGTCATTAGTAGATAGACGGGGTAGAAAAGGAGACGGGTATTTGCGTCTGGGAGACATTTACAAATTGAGGCTTTCAGCAGACCTGGTTGTTCTTAGCTCCTGCAACTCAGCGCTGGGCAAAGACCTGGATTCTGAGGGGATCATTGGGCTGCCTCGTGGATTTCTTTATGCAGGTGCAAAGAGCGTCATCGCGAGCTTGTGGAAGGTAGATGACGAAGCTTCCGCGAAACTCATGGCAAGTCTGTATGAACGAATACGGCGGGGAGAGCGCCCAAGTTCTGCATTGCGAGGTGCCCAACTCGAAATGCTGCAACACGAAGAGTGGTCCAAGCCTTACTACTGGGCGGGATTCGCGTTGCAGGGTGACTACAGGTAGAGCATCGACTTCAGGGTAAATGCCGTTCTATAGTGAGTCCCTTATGGTGGCACGGCAAACTAAAAGGGCACTCACGGCGGAGGCCTTTGGGAAGTTTCTCCGCTGGCTTTCTGAAGACGATGAACGAGCTGTGCGAGAGTATCAATCGATCAGAATGAAGTTGGTCCGGTACTTCATAAATAAAGGCTGCTCTGATCCGGATGAGTTGTTCGATAAAACGGTGGACGTCGTGGTTGGAAAGGTTGAGACATGGGAGGAGCGACCAAGCCCCCTAGCTTATTGTTACGGAGTAGCGAAGAATATCTGGCGTGAGGACCTGCGGAAACGCAAGTCAGCGACCTTGAATGAGGACATTGCTTTGCCACTTTATCCAGACCCGCAGATTCACGAGCAGCACCTGAAATGTCTGGAACGCTGCGTGCATCAGCTGTCCCCACACGATCGCGATATCGTCACTCGATATTACCAAGGTCAATCGCGCAACAAGATCGAGACCCGAAGAAGACTGGCTGATGGACTTGGAGGCTTGAACGTTTTGCGTATCAGAATGTGTCGAATTCGGAAGGACCTGCGGTTTTGTGTTGCTGATTGTATTGAGCGATTTGCGAATTGAGACGTCACGAACAAAGGCAATGAAAAATACTGTTACCGACCGCAATCTAGTCCGCCAGTACCTGTTAGGCAGGCTTGATGAACAGAAGGAGCTCGAAGACAATTTGAGCGAGCGCATCCTATTCGATGACGAGATGATAGAGACGGTGGATTCGGTCGAGGACGAGATCATAGAAGAGTACCTGGATGGATTGCTGGATGCCTCCGACAGGAATGCTGTGCATCAATACTTTCTGCAGGCTCCCGAGCGCAAGCAGAAACTGCGCTTCGCCACGCTATTAAGACATCATTTCGACTCAAAACCGGCTCGTCCTTTGGATAGAATACGGGATGGCTTTGTCAGGCCGCCTCTTGCGTGGCTCGCGAATTTCAGAACCTTCGGCGCAGCCGCCGCTCTGGTCCTGATTAGTATCGCGAGCCTGATATACGTAACTAGCGTTCGCAGGAGCCAGGCGCGTGTTGAGGCCGAGCTTGATCGGGAGCGAGAGCGTTCCGAAACTCTCGCGCAACAGGCGGAGGTATTGCAGCCGCCGATGGTTCTTTTAACTCTCGTCGCGAATCGCTCCCGCGCTGCCGGCACGCGCATTCCCCAGGTAGAGATCAAGTCTTCGACGCGACGAATAATAGTGGACATTGCCCTACAAGGTGGTGCCTTAGGTCCCTACGATGTGCGCCTTGAAACCAAAGGAGGGAAAGGACCGCTTTGGTCAGCAAGGCTGCTACCACTGGTCGCCCCTACTGGCGACGCTCGCTTGGTCTTTGACGTACCGGCCCGGGGGATCGACTCGGACATCTATTCCTTTGTTGTTTCATCTTCCTCCACATCAACCGCCGCGGTGAGGCACTACGACTTCCAGGCGAAGCTCGCAAAATAGGGATGGCGTCTTCAGCGTGAGAAGGCCTACTGGGCGCGATCGCTAACCGCTTCCTTTATTGAATTAGCCGTTCCGACTTTTTCGGCATCA
>JBLNFC010000333.1:0-5992 GCA_050263355.1 Acidobacteriota bacterium | reverse complement strand
GTTACCGCCGATGTTCGAACTGCGGTTGAAATTGTTGTTTCGGTTGATCGTGATGTCGTTGTTACCACCCCAGCCGCAGCCCCAACCCCAACCGCCGCTCCAGAATGCTCCCATCATTACGCCCACCCCAAAAGAAATGGCCATGCCCGCGGGGTAGTACCATGCAGGCGGATAATAAATGGGCGGGTAAGGATACACGGGCGCCCCATACACCACTACGGGATCATAGGAAGGCACATACACCACCTGTGGGCTGGCCTGCTCCACAACGATCACGCTTTTATTCTCGATAACCTTGGTTTCCACCTTCTGTTGCTCGGTGGTTTTGAGATTGCCTTTGTCCTGGGCTTTCTTGCGCATGCGCTGCACGGCATCCATAACGTCGCTTTGTTGTGCCAGAAACGCGTTTCCCAGGTCGGTGGTCCATTGAATATCGTTGGCCAGGCGTTTCACCACCTCTGGGAGAGCGGCCAAAGCCTGAACGCTCGGATCCCACGGTTGTTTGCCAACAGCATCGGCGAGGGCCTTATCTTTTAGACTCTTGTTGTTCTCCAGCCACTGCTGGAGCTGAATTATTTCTAACGGGTAAGTCGACGCAGCCAGAACCTGAGCGAGCATCGGATCAGGATAAAGAGCAATGGGTGCGACCAGCGAATCCAATTGTTCAGGAGGAATCTTGGCAGCCTGATTTTTTGCGGAAGACGCGGTTTCTTGTCCGACAGATAGTGTATCTGCCAAAGTGTCGCCTGGAACGAGAGCAAGAGCACAGAGAATCGCAAGTACAGATCGGAGGATTGCACTCTGTGGCCTAGAACGCATGAGAATGCCTCCTGCTTATTTCCCAGTTTCTTCTGAGCCGGCTCAAGTCGGTTGTTGACGGAAGTACGTCTACCCGTACGTAATCAAAGGATGAATTTCCGACACGAGTACACGGATCCACATTAAGTCACACGCTTGCGTGTGTGAGCTGGCAAAACATACAGGGTGGAGGCTCAGGTCAGGCAGGATATGGGGATCTGAAGCGAGGAATTCCTTTATCAAATAGCCAAGAGATTCGACGCGCAGCTTCGGGGCACGAAGCAGCGCGCGGGAGTAACGCACTTTCGTTTCAGCGTTAACTTCTCGCTGCCGGCAATCCCCTTATTGACCAGAACCTTAACTTCAACCCGACGATTTTCAGCCCGTCCGCTCTTGGTCTCGTTTGGTGCCGCTGCTCCGTATTCCCCCATCGCGCCGGGCGCCACGATATGCCGCATAGGCACCGCACCCTGCTGCATCAAATAAGTGACAACTGCTTTGGCGCGGTCCTCGCTGAGTTTTGTGTTCATCGCAGCGCTGCCGGTGGAGTCGGCGTAGCCGGTTACCTCGACGATGTATCCGGTGAGGCGAGTAGCGGAGTTCGCCAGTTCCTTCAGTTCTATCTGGTCCTTGGCCGAAACCTTTGAACTACCAACCTCGAAGTTCACGGTTGCTTGGCCCTTTACATCGTATTCACTCAAAGCCATAAAGCGGTGCGTGTTTTCATCAATATTCTTAATATTTTCTTCGATCTGCTGCTTGTTGCTCGAGATGTTTTGCTGGTTGGTTTCGATATTCTCCTTATGCGCTGCGAGCTGCACTTTATTCGCTGCAATATCTCCCCGATTCGACTCAATTGCGTGCACGTTGGCCGCCACTTGCTCTGATGTAGGGTGCAGGCCGGACTGGATCATCTCGGCCGTTTCCAAATCGTCGCCATCGACAGTTATGGTTTTGGCAACAACACGGCCCTGGTCATCGGATGTTCCGTCTATGTCTACTTTGAGCCCGGGTATCAGCACGACGTTGGACATGTTTTCCTTGTCCAAGCCAAACAGGCCCTTGTCATCTTTCGTCGTTGTGTCGTCGGTAAGCACTACCGTGATCTTCCCCTGGGGGCCGCTGACGATCAATGTTTCGCCGGTCCGGGACGTGATCATGCCTTTTGCTTCGGCTTTCTCTCCACTGGCGCCAAAGGATGAAATTGACCTTAACAAGCACATCGCGCCCAGAGTAGCTAGACGCAGTATTCGGCCGCTCTGCATAGTTCCTCCTTGATTTGTTCTTCGAAGTAGCACTCACCCAATCGGCGTGGTCGGTGAATGTGGTGAACAGAATCTCAGCGTAGCTGGAAGCTTAGCGGTGTTGAACTGTCATTTCTATCAGTGCAACAGTCAACCAGAGCCTTGTAGCCTATTCGAAGCGTCTTTCGAATTGTCGTAATGCATTCTAATTCTCCATTAACGCAGGAGAACTGGGGCACATTTTCCAATTCACAAAGTCGTCATCGCCATCTCTACTTTGCAGACTTGTCCAAAGGCGCGACCCACGAGGGGAATCATGCGAATGGCGACTCAGTACGAGATCAACAGGTGCATTCTCGGGCTCACCGTTCTCGTCCTGACGTTGTGTCCACAGACAATCGCGCAGGATCAGGAGGCAGCAGGTCCCGAGCAAAGGTCTGGCTCTTTCTCCAGGACGGTTGACCATCTCCTCAATTACCTGAACATGGCGGGCACAACGAAGGCGAGTGACTTTCAGCCTTTAAATCAGCCGGAGCGCAATGACATCTACTGGAAGACAATGGTCAATCCTCTGGGTTACCTCAAGGCTGGATTCTCCGCCGGCATCGATCAATGGAAAGACAAGCCTCCCGAATGGGAGCAAGGAATGTCTGGTTATGGCAAGCGATTCGGTAACATCGTCGGCCAGTATTCAATTCAGCGTACTGTGACGTTCGGTTTGAGCAGCGTATTACATGAAGACAACCGGTACTTCAATTCTGGAAAGAAGGGCTTCTGGTCCCGCATGGGCTACGCAGTAGCAAGCGGTATTCTTGCGCGGCACGATGATGGGAGTCGGCACATATCCATTTCCCAACTAGGAGGAGTGGCAACGGGCGCTCTCGTCTCCCGCGCCTGGTTGCCGAGTAGCCAACGCACAGGTGGGGATGCAGCCGTCAGCTTCGGCATCACCATGGCGAGTAACATGGGATTCGGCGTTGTGAAAGAGTTACTTCCGGATCTGGGGCGGGCGATCGCCAAGAAGCGCAACAAGCCCCAACATACACCTGAACCAGTAGAGTCATCCGTACGCTGAGCTATCTGCGCCGACCACCGCCGCGGAATCCTCCTCCTCGACCCTGGAATCCTCCCATCGAGCTACTGAAGTTCTGCGTACGTTGCTGTCCGGAACTGCGTGCTCGTTGTTGCTGTTGTAGGCTGGGTTGAGGTTTGTTCGTCGACTGCCAGCCGCTACCCGAGTTCTGCGACCAATTACCATTCTGACGATCGTATCGATACACTGTGCCATCTTTGCCGGCATATACATTGTTTCCACCCACGGCGGCACCCCTGCCGGTGTTTGTGTTGTAAGCGAACCCGCCACGGCCCGCCGTACCGTGTCCGCTATAAATATTCCCGGCGTAACCAGCACCGCCACCAGCTACAACGCCTGTGTTTGGGTTGTAACCAACAGCACCGCGCCCGCCGACGGTATTGCCCGTATAAATATTCGTGTTGCTGCCGCGACCCGCTACGCCTACTGTGCCTCGTTGTGTGTTTTGAAATGCAGTTCGACTTCCCGCGCCATAGTTGCCGGTGTACGGATTCGCCCATGCAGCTTTCGTTGAAGCGTAAGCAGTATTGCCCCAACGACCGTAGACATTAGCCGCCGCGTAGCCGCCATATCCGTAGCCCCAAGCAGGGCCCCAGCAACATGGTCCGTAGTAACCCCAAGGCCCCCACCATGGATAATAATAAGGATAGCCATAGCTGTAGCCGACGCCGATAGTGAGACTCCATCCCGTTCCCGAACTCCAGGTGGAAGCCACGCCAACTCCATACGTGTAGGGCGCTCCGTACCAATAGCTGCCCACGTAAGGCGGATAGTAGAAGCCCGTGCCGTAAACCACTGTGCTGGTGGTCGAAGACACAACCGTCCCATAATAGCCAGGCGTGTAGCCCACATAAACTACATCGGGCGTCGAGCGGTAAACTTTCACATAAGTCACATAGTGGAGCGGGGAACTAGGTGGAATCGAATAGATCGCCGCCGGCACCGAGGTCGCGACTGCCCACGGACCAAGCGGCGACGTCCCGACGAACCAAACGACATTCTCAACCGCGTAAAAATTCTTATCTTCCACCCGGATGATCGGCGTCGCCGTATTAGTCGCATATTGCAGGTCAGTACCTTCAATGTTCTTGAACTGCGGATCGCCGTCAAAGCGAACCTGAAGTTGTGCTTCGCTTCGAGTGATAGTCGCGGTTTGAGGAATGGAATTCGCAATAATGGCTTCCTTAGCTGCCGGGGTCCCTGGAACGGATGCCAGTACTCCAGCTTTTGGGCTGTCTTCCGGAATCTTTGTGAACCCATTGGGTAGATTATGTGCATCAACAAACTCCCACGGGCCATTCTCGAGCGACTTCGATCGAAACCAGCGTCCCGCCAGGACTACGAAGTAGTCGAGGCTTCCTGTATCCCGGAAAATATTGGCCGTCGTATTCTTCACATATTCCAGCTTCGTTGCCGGGAGCGGTTCGAATTGTGGCGGTCCCTCGCAAACTAGCAATTCAGCTGGACCAAGGCTCATATAAATCGCTGGAATGGTGGCTTTTTTATTTGCTTGCTCGAGCGATGGTGGCGGACCACCTTCTGTCGCCTTTTCCTTCTGCTGTTCCCGAATGTTTTCGGTCATGTCTTTCATATCATCGGGGATTTTCTTCGCATACGACCACGGACCCGTCAGCTCGGGAGCTTCGAGCCAGCCATCCATCATCTGAAGGTAGTACTTGGGCTTTTGCGGATCGAGCAAAATCGTAGCCTGGGTGTTCAAGACCCGCTGTAGTTTGGTTCCGCCAACATCTCTCAATTGTGGAGGTCCGTCCACGAGCACGAGCAGCGATGGTTTAGTAGTAAAAATGATCCGAGGAGGGTCGTTTTTAACGGGCAAGCCTTTAATCTCTGGTTTTTTCTCCGACTCCACTAACGCCAGTTCCGCTTGCAGCCTATCCAGCGCAATAACCCTGGATTTACCGGGAAGCCTGGCCTCCAAGAAGGTCTGGAATTCAGTTTCGCGGGACTCCATTGCCGGGAACTTAACTTTCGTGGTCTGAAAGTTGTCGAGTGTTACCTGCCGATTCACCTTGTCGACTTCCGTCCTGGCGGTGAACCACACGACACCGTATCTCGGCTTCTTGCTCGCCTTAGCTTCTACCGAAAGAGCAGCATAGGCGTGAATTTCGTCACCGTCCCAACTGTCAACTTGTGGCTGATAGACAGAGATTGTTTCTTGTCCGTGATCGATTTCGCGCGGCCATATCCCATCGACGTGCTGTGCACTACGATTCGTGCCAGTTCCCGGCTGGGACTTAGATTGCTGACGCAGGGCACCTGGGGCGTCCGGCAATGACTGACTGCGAGTCTCCATTGCAACAGAGCCCAAGATGAGCATGACCAAGGCAGACGTGGCGCTCAGGCTAGTGAGCCGCAGACGTCGGAAACCTGGAGTTGGCTGTTCTGTGACTCCGAAACACGCTCCTATCCACCGGTTCATAGAAGGATGTCGTTTCATTAACCATTTCAGATTCGTCGTGGAGACGTGCTTGGATTTGCTTTATCGTTTCTGTGAAAACAATGACTGCTGCGCAGCCAATAATGACAAACTCTCTTAAGGTTTCAACCTGAACTGCAGTAACCTCTACAACAGTATTTACGCAAAAGAGGACAGGAAACTGTCAAAAGTAGCAGCGCAATTCGTGATAACCATATTTTTTGAAGACCCATTTCCTCGAAATGGGCTGCGCTGGATCCTCTGACGCGAGAATCACTGTCAAGTCTGACAGTTAGCCGCGTGATCTCGCCTTAATATGATCTCTTCGAATGCAGTCGCTACTCTTCCATCCACAAGGGCACAAGGGACAGGCACGGCCGTTATAGTTCTGCTTTGCCATCGCCGCTTCCCACAAGGTCC